>NZ_DASVFL010000283.1:0-4410 GCF_036380075.1 Lentzea sp.
ACCGCAGACCAGGTCGCGCAGACCGGCCGCTGGTGGCCGGTGACGAAGCCGCAGACGGAGAAGTGGCTCGACCTCACGCTCGTCGTCGACCGCAGCCCGCTCATGACGCTGTGGCAGGCGCAGGTCGACGACTTCACCGAGATGCTCAAGCAGCTGGGAGCCTTCCGCACGATCCAGATCCGCCTCCTGGAGGTGGTGCGGAACCCCGACGGCTCGGCGAACCCGGTGCTGCGAGGCGGCACACCGGACACACCCCCGCGAGATCCCGCCGAGATCGTGGAAGCCTCCGGTCGCCGTGTCGTCCTCCTGCTGACCGACGGCGTGGGCGACACCTGGCGGCCGGACGTCCTGCTGCCGCTGCTGGCCACGTGGAGCCGCACGATGCCGGTCACCGTCGTGCACCTGCTCCCCCAGTGGCTGTGGGAACGCGGCCGGGTGCGAACGCACCGCGCGGAACTGAACTCGCACGGCACGATGAAGCCCAACAGCCGGTGGTCCTTCGACCTGCCCGACGCCTGGCTCGAGCCCGACCCGGAGTCGCTGACCGGTCCCGGCACCGTGCCGATCCCCGTGGTCGAGATGCGCCCGAGGTGGCTGCGCTGGTGGAGCGGTCTCATCACCGGAGAGGGCCGCGGCCCGGTCACCGGCACGGTGCTGCTGGCCACCCGCGACGTCGTGCCGGCGAGCACCGTCTCCCCGCCGGCGCAGGACCAGATCCGCCAGTTCCGAAGCCAGGCGTCCCCACCGGCGTTGCGGCTGGCCACTCTCCTCGCGGCGGTTCCCGCGCACTTGGACGTCGCTCAATTGATTCGCCGCCAATTCGTACCGGAGGCAGGAAACGACCACCTGGCCGAATTGCTCCTGAGCGGGCTGTTGCGACCGGCCGAACCGGAGGACGACGAGGGCATCGGGGACACCAAGGCCTTTGCCTTCTCCCAAGCAGTTCGCGAACTGCTGCTGAGCGGAGCGCGACGATCCGAGACCGCCGGCGTTGTCCAGGCGGCCGCCGCCGCGTTTTCGGACCGCCTCCCCGTTCTCGCGCGACTTCGGGATGCCATAGCCGATCCGCATGGCACTCCGGATCCCGAACCCACCAGCGACCCGGGGGACGTAGAGCTGGAACGCGCGATCATGAGAGCCTTGTCCGGCCCATACTTGTCCCGTGCGGACCGACTCCACAAAGTCGGGACGCACGGGCGTTCCGTTTTGCTGGCCTCTGAATCAATCAAGGGCAGCCTGAGCAGGACTGCGAGCGAGGACATGCCTGAATTGGCCGAGCGTCCCAGCGATTCCTCTGCAACCTCCACACCGGACGCCCAACCGGCTCGGCCCACCGATGTGAGCATTTCCGACTCGCCCGCCGACTCTCCTGCATATCACATCTCTTCCAACCCTCGCACGTTCCATAAGCGGCAGAAGGATGATCCCCCACCCGTGTGGGGGAATGTGCCTCCGAGAAATCCCAACTTCACCGGAAGGAGGGAACTGCTCGAACAACTGGGCAAACGCCTGTCGGCGGGCGGCACCACCGCAGTGCTTCCCTCCGCATTGCACGGTATGGGCGGTATCGGCAAGACCCAAATGGCGACGGAGTACGTCTACCGCCATTCCCAGGACTACGACCTGATCTGGTGGATCGAAGCAGCTCGCGTCACCCAGATCCGCGCCAGCCTGACCGACCTGGCGAGGCAGCTGGGCCTTCCGGGAGCGTCCGAGGCGAACACGGCGGTACCGGCGGTCCGCGAGGCGCTGCGCGTCGGCAGGCCGTTCCGGCGCTGGTTGCTCATCTTCGACGCGGCCGAGGCCCCCGAGGAAGTGCTGCCGTTCATCCCCACGAACGGCCCAGGCGAAGTGCTGATCACCTCCCGCAACCCCGACTGGGCGGGCGTGGCGAGGCCGCTGGAGCTCGCCGTGTTCGAGCGCGAGGAGAGCATCGAGCTGCTGGGCAAACGAGGCCCCGACATCGACGCCGGCGACGCGGACCGGCTCGCCGAGAAGCTCGGAGACCTCCCGCTGGCAGTGGAACAGGCGGCGGCCTGGCGAGCGATGACCGGCATGCCGGTGGCCGAGTACCTGCGCCTGTTCGACGAGTCGGTGGCGGAGATCCTCGACACCTCCGCGCCCCCGGCCTACGAGGTCTCGGTCGCCGCGGCGTGGAACGTCTCGTTCGACGAGCTGAAAACCCGCAACCCCGCGGCCCACCAGATCCTGCACATCTGCGCGTTCTTCTCGCCGGAGCCCATCTCCCGCGACCTGTTCACCGGCGTCAGCCGCGGCGTGTCGATCTCCCCGGAACTGGACGAGGCGCTGCGCGACCCCATCAAGCTGTCCAAGGCGATCCGCGACATCAACCGCTACGGCCTGGCGAAGATCGACCACGGCAACAACACGATCCAGCTCCACCGACTGGTCCAGTTGGTCCTGCGCAACCGCGTGATGGCGCCGCAGCTGCAAGCCCAGATGAAACACGGCGCGCACCAACTGCTTTCCGGCCGCGACCCCAACGACCCCGAGTCGGCCCGCCACTGGGCGCGCTACCGGGAACTGCTGCCGCACGCCTACTCGGCCGACATCGTCGACTGCGAGGACGGCTGGGTCCGCCAGCTGGCGATCAACCTGATGCGCTACCTCTTCGCCTGGGGCGACCACGAGGAAGCCGCCAAGTTCGCCGAGTACGCCCACGACAAGTTCGAGCGGAAGCTGGGCCCGACCGACCCGCAGACCCTCGACGTCGCACAGCGTCTCGGCCTGTACCTGTGGGGCCTCGGCCGGTACGAGGAAGCCGCCAGGATCAACCAGCTCACCCTCCAGCGCCGCATCCAGGTGTCCGGTGAGGACAGTGAGGAAACGCTGGCCCTCCAGACGAACATCGTGATCGACCAGCGCGCGAAGGGCGACTTCGCCCAGGCTTCGAAGCTGAGCGAGGAGATCTACCTCAAGTCCAGGCGCCTCTTCGGCGAGGACGACCCCGACACCCTCAACGCGGCGTACCAGCACGCGCTGAGCCTTCGCCTCTCCGGGGAGTACGCGGCGGCAGCCGAACTCGACGAGAGCACCCTGCAGCGGCGGACCGAGGTCCTGGGCCCCGACCACCCCAAGACCCTCTACTCCAGCGCCGCGCTCGTGGTGGACCGGAGAGAAGCCGGTGAGTACATACGAGCTCGGATAGATCAGGAAAGCGTCACCAGGCTGTTCGAGTTGCGGTTCGGGGAGGAGAACGCCGACAGCAAGACCATGGTGTTCCTGCAGTCGGTCGCTAGGCGCAAGGACGGCGACCACGTCAGCGCACTTGATCTTTCGACAGCGGCCTACAGCCAGCTGACGGTGGCCTACAGCGCTGACCACCCCACCACCATGGCTTGCGCGCTGGCGCACTCGATCGACCTTCGCCATTCAGGTGATCTCACCAAGGCGAAGGAGCTGGGAGAGATGATATTCGAGCGGTACCGCCTCAGCCTGGGAGACGATCACCCGCACACCATCGCCGCGACAGTCGACCTCGCTGTCACGTTGCGCCTGCGAGGTGAGGCTGCCGAGGCCCGTCAACTGGACGAACGCGCACTTGAGCACTACAGGTCAGGCATCGGCCCGAACCACCCCTACGCGATCATCGCGACCATCAACCTCGCCAGCGACCTGGCAGCCACCGGCGAGGTCGAGATGGCGGTTGAACTGGGTGAGGACGCTGTCAGCCGTGCGGAGCGAGTGCTGGGCGCCGACCACCCCACGACCTTGGCCGCCGCCATCAACCTCGGTCTCGACCTGCGGGCGTTGGGGCGCACGAAAGAAGCAGAGCCCTACCGCGACCCGGTTCTGGGCAAGTACCGCAAGGTTCTGGGCGAGGCTCACCCCGGCACCATCGCCGCTATCAAGGGCGCACGCGCGGACTGCGACATCGACCCGATGCTGATGTAGCCCCACCTCAACCGAAGACGAGCTGGCCGATCCACGCCGCGACGTCCTCCAGAGCCGGTGGTTCAGCGGCTGTGCATCGCAACTCGCGGTGCACAGCCCGCACCAACTCCGGACGATGCAGCAAGGCGCGCGAAGCAGGGCCAGGTCCCGCCGCGTCCAGCGCGATTCCCAGCCCGATCAGGGACGCCGGCCGGTCCGGAGCTGCCCGGAGCTCGGCTCGATAGCCCCTGACCGCGTCCTCGAACCGGCCGGACGCGAAGGCGAAATCGGCTGATGTGGCTTCGGGCACCGTCGACCAGACAGCAGCAAGCCTTGCTCGCCCGTCGCCACCCAGCCCCTGTCGGATCAGGGCGGCGCGGCTGCGTGGCCATGAGCCGTCCGGTATCGGTGTCAGGGACACGGCGGACTGGATCGACCCGACTGGCGGCATGTGCGTGCCCGCGCGCCAAGCGCCCACGATCTCGGCCACCGCCTCGGGATCCGGACGCAGATGCC
>NZ_DASVFL010000284.1:0-16161 GCF_036380075.1 Lentzea sp.
CAGCCTGGTCCTGCGGCCGCCCACCAACGTCGACCATGTCTGGTCCTGGTCGTGCTGGCGCCGACGACGCCAACACCAAGCCCGCCTCAGCCACTACAAACGACGCGGCTACCCGCTCACATAAGTGCCGTTGCAGTATTAAGCTCGGGTCATGGACCTGAGCGCGTTCCCCCGAGTCGCCCTGGGCAGCTGGCCGACCCCGCTCGACGACGCCCCGAGGCTCACGGCCGCGCTCGGCGGCGCGCCGGTCCTGCTCAAGCGCGACGACGTCAACGGTCTCGGCGCGGGCGGCAACAAGCTGCGCAAGCTCGAGTTCCTGCTCGGGCGGGCGCTGGAGGACGGCGCGGACACGATCATCACGTTCGGCGCGCTGCAGACCAACCACGGCCGCCAGACCGCCGCCGCGTGCGCGAAGCTCGGGCTCAGGTGCGAGCTCGTCCTGACGGCCAGGGTGCCGATGTCCGGTGACTCGTACGAGCACTCCGGCAACATCGTGCTGGACCACATGTTCGGCGCGAACGTCCACGTCTGCGCGGACGCCGACGAGACCGCGGCGGTGTACGAGAAGGTCAACCACGCCAAGGCCGCCACCCTGCCCATCGGCGGGTCGAACGGCCTCGGCACCCTCGGCTACGTCGCCGCGGCCGCCGAACTGCTGGGCCAGCTCGGTGAGCGCGGCATAGACAACGCCACCCTCGTCGTCCCGGACGGCAGCGGCGCCACGGCGGCGGGCATCGCGCTGGGCACCGAACTGCTCGGCTGGCCCGGCGAGGTCCGCGCGGTGAGCGTGTCCCACACCGCCGCGGACGCCCTCCAGACGCTGGAGATCCTCACGACCGACGCCGCCGGCCTGCTCGGCGAACCCGCGCCGCGGCTGGCGCACGTCACCGTCACCGACGACACCGTCGGACCCGGCTACGGCGTGCCGACGCCAGAGATGTGGGACGTGCTGAAGCTGTTCGCGGAGACCGAGGGCGTGCTCCTCGACCCGGTCTACACGGGCAAGGCGGCGGTGAAGCTGCGCGAGATCGCCGCCACGAGCGAGGTGCCCGTCGTGTTCCTCCACACGGGTGGTCTTCCCGGCTTCTACGGCTACGCCCCCGAAGCCGTGGCGCGGTTCGGGTCCGCGTGATCAGTACCCTGGTGTGGTGACCGACCTGGCCGACGACCTGAGCCTCCTGCGCGACCTCGAACGGCGCCTGCTCGTCTACAAGTTCGCGATCGAGGAGCTCATGACGAAGCTCCGCATCCTGAGCGAGGAGTTCGACTCGGTCCACCGGCACGACCCGATCGAGCACATCACCAACCGCGTCAAGAAGCCCGAAGGCATCCTGGAGAAGCTGCGGCGCAAGGGTTTTCCACTCGACCTCGACGCGATCGGCGAGGTGCTGGACGACATCGCGGGCGTGCGCGTCATCTGCCCGTTCGTGTCGGACGTCTACCGCGTCTCGGCGATGCTCGCGCGCCAGCACGACGTGGAGATCCTGCACACCAAGGACTACGTCGCGAACCCGAAGCCGAACGGGTACCGCAGCCTGCACCTCATCGTGCGGATCCCGGTGTTCCTGTCGGACCGGGTCGAGCACGTCAAGGTCGAGGTGCAGCTGCGGACCATCGCCATGGACTTCTGGGCGACCCTGGAGCACAAGCTGTTCTACAAGTACGACGACAGCCCGCCCGCGGACTTCGTGGACGAGCTGATGTCG
This sequence comes from Lentzea sp., assembly GCF_036380075.1. Taxonomy (NCBI): domain Bacteria; kingdom Bacillati; phylum Actinomycetota; class Actinomycetes; order Pseudonocardiales; family Pseudonocardiaceae; genus Lentzea; species Lentzea sp. The sequence goes on from NZ_DASVFL010000284.1 coordinate 1,707, forward strand.
TCGGCGATGATCGCGTCGCAGCTGGACGAGCGGATGGAGTCGCTGCACCGGCGCATCCACTCCGACGACCACTGATCCGGCCGCGCCACGACGACTGCGACCGGCTACGGCTTGGTGATCTCCAGCTGGAGCTCCGTCACCCAGTCCGCCGGGTCGCCTTGCCCGTAGTTCAGGTACACCTCCCGCGCGAACCCGTTCTGCTTGTACCCGTTGGCCTCGATCCACGCCGCGACGGCCTGGTACGTCACGTCGACGTCGTCCATCGAGCCGTGGTGCACGATCGTCGCCGCTTCACCAAGCGCGGGCAGGTCGACCACCTCGAAGTCGTACGAGGGAGACGGCTCGACGTCGACGGTCACCCCGGCGTGCACGAGCACCTCGTCGCCGGCGGCGGGCTCGTAGGTGGCGATGCCGTGGCCGCACGGCGGGACCCCGGCGCGGCCCAGGCGTTCGAACAGCTGCGGGTACAGCGGCTGGATGACCGGGCCGATGTCCTCGGGGCCGTAGGACGCGGCGGTGGCGCTCAGGCGGGCGACGCGGACGGCGGGTACGGCCTTCACGACGATCTCGTCGGTGGGCATGGAGCCCTCCCTCTCTATGGCGCGGAGACGTGCCTCGACCCGGCGCAGCCTCGACGAGTCCGCCAGGATCTGCTGCCGCAGCTCGGCCCGCCGCAACGACAGCATGCCGTGCAGTTGCTCGGCGGACAGCTCTTCGTCGAGCACGACGCGCACCTGTTCGAGCGTCAGGCCGAGGTCCTTCAGGGCGATCAGGCGGTTGAGCCGGTGCAGCTGGGCGGCGGTGTAGAAGCGGTAGCCGCTCGACGGGTCCACCTGCGCGGGCAGGAGCAGACCGACCGCGTCGTAGTGGCGCAGCATCCGCACCGACACGCGCCCGAGGTGGGCGAAGTCTCCGATGGTGAACATGACTGCTCCTGTGTAGGGGCTGACACGGTGTGAGGGTCAAGAAATGATGGTTTGAGCAACGGCCGGGACGAGCATCCTGGGACGTTGACGAGAGGTGGCTCATGACGTTCGCACATCCGGCGCTGTTCTACTCCGACGAGGAGTCCTACGTCGACGGGACCGTGCCCTTCGTGGTGGAGGGTCTGGCGAACGCCGAACCCGTCGCCGTGGCGGTGCCCAGCAGGAACCTCCAGCTGCTCAGGGAGGCGCTGAGCGGGTTCGCGCACCTCGTGACCTTCGTCGACATGGCGGACACCGGCCGCAACCCCGGCCGGATCATCCCCGAGCTCCGCGCGTTCGCCGACCGGCACCGCGGGGCCGTCCGGATCATCAGCGAACAGGTGTGGGACCGGCGTTCCGAGGTCGAGTACCCGGCGTGCTCGCTGCACGAGGCCTTGGTCAACTACGCGTTCAGCGGGCGCGACCTGAGCATCCTGTGCCCGTACGACACTTCGTCACTCAGTCACGATGTTCTGGCTGACGCGGAAAAAACCCATCCGGTCGTGATCGACGCGGGTGGGCACCGTCCCAGCGACCACTTCCACCCCGCACGGGTGGTCGTCGCCGCGCACTCGCTCCCGCTGGTGATCCCGGTGGACGCGGCGAGCACGTCGGTGGGCGCCGGCGCGATGGCGGCGGTGCGGGCGTTCGCGCGTGAGCAGGCGATGAGGCTCGGGCTCGCACCCGAGCGGCTCGACGACTTCGCGCTGGCCGTCACCGAGCTCGCGACCAACAGCGTGCGGCACGGCGGCGGCGAGAGCACGGTTCGCGTGTGGACGGAAAACGAAAGCATTGTTTGCCAAGTCAACGACAACGGTCACATCACCGATGTTCTGGCCGGACGCACCCCTGTTCACGCAAACGAACCAGGCGGTCGCGGTCTGTTGCTTGTCAACCGTTTGGCCGACCTTGTCCGCACCCAAACGACGTCGTCGGGCACTGCGATCCAGGTCAGATTCGATCTGGGTGACAAAAAGGCAACGTGATCGACATACATTTGGGCGACTTCGTTATAGCTTGAGCACGTGCACGACGAGGAAGCGACGGAAATCGGTTACACCGGGGCGCGTTTCGGAGCCCCGGCCGCCAGCAGATGGCTGAGCTCGGACGGGCTAGGTGACTCCTACGGCTCGGAGACCCAGCAGCTGCCCCGTCAGCAACCGTTGCGCCAACGCCCACCGGAGCCGCCACCGGAGTGGCCGATGCAGGAAGAAGAACCGCCCAGCGTCCCCGCGCGGGACAGCTCGCTCATCCGTCCCTACGCCCGCACGGGCGGCAGGACCGCGGCGCGGCACGACCTCCGCCTCGAGACGTTGCTCTCGACGGACGAGGAACGGCTGTACCGCGCGAACAACGACCAGGCGGCGATGATGCGGCTGTGCCTGCAGCCGCGGTCGGTCGCCGAGATCTCGGCGCTGATGAAGATCCCGCTCGGTGTCACGCGGGTGCTGCTGAGCGACCTGATCACGTTGAACCTGGTCGCCGTGCACGAGCCGGGCGACAAGCCGAACATGGCGCTGCTCGAACGGGTTCTGTCCGGCCTGCGCCGGTTGTAGTCGCCCGTTCGCCAGCCTGCGGGATGCGCTGGGGTCGCCGATAATTCCCCCGTGGCGACTTCCAGCGACGAGACCCCGAACGCGCCGGTCACCGAGCCGATCCCGGCCGGGCGGCCGAGCGCACCGCCGTCCACCCTCCCCCCGTCGTCCGCCCCGGCGGACCTGACGGAGCCGGCGCGGCCGAAGTCGACGCGGCCCACCAGGATCAGCGGCACCTGGGTCGCCGTGCTGGTGGCGATCGTCGTGCTGATCTTCCTGCTGGTGTTCATCCTGCAGAACCTCGGCAGCACGACGATCCACTTCCTGTGGGGCGAGTTCAGCCTCCCGCTGGGGGTCGCGCTGCTGTTCGGGGCGATCGGCGGCGCGCTGCTGGTCGCGGTCGTCGGCGCCGCGCGGATCCTGCAGCTGCGGCGTCAGGCCAAGCGGCTCACCGCTCGTCCCGCGACCTCATCACCAGCTCGACGCGAGAGCTGATCCCGAGCTTCCGGAAGATCTTGCGCAGGTGGAAGTTCACCGTGTGCGGTGACATGAAGAGCTGCGTGGAGATCTGCCGGTTGGTCTGGCCCTTGGCGACGAGGTTCGCGATAGCCCGTTCGGTGTCGTCCAGACTGGACCATCCGGACGCGGGGCGCGCGGGTTCGGCCCGGCGCCGGCGGCCGAGCTTGCGCAGCCGTCCCAGCACGCGGGCGCTGTCGCGGGACGCGCCGATCTCCCGGTAGAGCCCGAGCGCGGTCTCCAGCCACCGCACCGCCGCGGCGCGGTCGTCCAGCAGCACGCCGAGGTCCTCGGCCGCGTTGGCCCGCGCCCACACGTCCACGTGCTGCTGCGCGGCCAGTTCCAGCACCGCGGGGTCCGCGTCGAACAGACCGCGGGCGTGCAGCGCGGCCGCCGCCACCGCGCCGAAACCGGGGTTGTCCGCGGCCAGCTGCTCGGCCCGGCCGACGACGGACTTGGCGAGCCCGACGTCCCCCGCCTCCAGCGCCCGGCGCACGAACCACCCGGCGGCGCGGGGCTCCTCGGCGAAGAGCCCGGACGACACCAGGTCCGGGTACTCGTCGGCGAGCAGCCCCAGTGCCTTCTCCAGTCCCGAACCGACGTGGGTGACCAGCACGTCGGTCCACTGGTAGTAGGCGCGGGAGAACATGATCCCGTCGGCGGGAACGCTCTCGCGGCAGCGCTCGACGTGCTCGACGGCGGCGGGCAGGTCGCCGGTGTGGAGCGCGACCAGCGCCAGCACGGTCAGCGCGGGCGCGACCAGTGCGGCGTGCCCGGTCTCCTCCGCCGTGGTCAGCGCGGTGCGCGCCTCGACGGCCGCCTCCTCGACCCGCCCGGCCTGCAACAGGATCCGGGCCTGCACGACCGCGGTCATGATCCCCTTGGTCACCACGGCGGACGGCCCGCTGCGCGCCCGCCGCACCACTCCCTCGGCCTCGGCGAACTCCCGCAGCCCGGAGAACACGGTCGCGAGCAGCAGCTGCGGGTACGCGCAGAGGTCGTGCGACGTCACGGACCGCGCGGCCTCGCGGGCCAGGTCCAGTGCGGCGCCGGGCTGCCCGGTGTCCCGCGCGATGGCGGCGAGCACCGCCAGCGCCGTCGCCAGCAGGTCGTCGGGCGACCCCTGGTGGGTGCGCACCACGTTCTCGGCCAGCTCCTCCGCGCGGCGCCGGTCGTGGCCGAGCAACGCCATCATGCGGGTGATCTCCACCCACGGCATGAGTTCCGGCACCAGGTCGGGTTCGTGCAGCAGCGCCTCGGAGTGCCCGGCGGACTCGGCGTGCCGGGCGGTCAGCAACGTCGTCATGGCGACGCAGTGCCGCAGCTTCGCGGTGGAGCCCGGGGAGACCTGCCGCGCCAACGCGTCCTGCGCCAGCGCTTGCGCCGCGGCGAGCTTGCCGGCCGCGATGAGCGCGCGGACCGCGATCACCGTGCGGCGCACCAGCGACGGGGAAGCCTGGTCGGTGAGCTCCAGCGCCCGCACCGCGAGTTCGGCCGCGGCGTCGGGTGCGGTGAACAGCACGGCGGTCGCGGCGCTCACCAGCCCGTCGATCGACCGCGCGTCGCCGCGCTGGGCGCCGTGCAGCAGGTGCCGGGCGGCCAGGACCGCGGAGTCACCGCGCTTCAACAACATCTCGCCGGCCTCGCGGTGCAGCGCGCGCCGCACGGGCGGGGGCACGGAGTCGGCGACCAGGCGCCACACCAGCTCGTGCCGGAACGCGAGCCCGTCCTCCAGCGCCGTCACGACGCCCGCGGCGATGACCTCGTCCAGCGCGGGCAGCAGGATCGCGGTGCTGGACGCCAGCATCTCCGCGACGTCACCGGGTTCGAAGCGCGGCCCGAGCACGGACGCGACCTGCAGCAGGTGCCTGGCCTTGCCGCCCAGCGATCCGACGCGGTCGCGCAGCAGCGCCTCGGTGCGCACCGGCGAGCGGTCGGCGCGCAGCGACGCGGTCCCGGCGGCGACCGCGATCTGGCCGTCCTCGCGCAAGGCCCGCAGGAGACCGGTCAGCTCGGCCGGGTTGCCCCTGGCCGTGGCGGCCAGCGCGCGGAGGTCGTGGTCGGGGGCGGCGCCGGCGAGGTCGGCGACCAGGTCCGCGATCACGGTGTCCGGCAACGGCCGCAGCTCGATCCGCACGGCCCCGCGGGCGAGCGCGGCGGCGAACAGGCGGTCGGCGCCCTCGCCGCGGCGGCGCGCGAGCAGCCAGACGACCTTCTCGTGGGTGGAGGCGGGCACCAGGGACCGCAGCGCCGCCAGGGTTCCCGGCTCGGCCAGGTGGAGGTCGTCGAGGACGACGAGCGTCGGGCCGTCCGGCCGGCGTTCCGCCAGTCGTGCCAGCAGGAACGGCTGGTCCAGCTCGTCCTGGGCGGTGGCGACCTCGAACCCGCGGCGCGCGGCCAGTGCGGCGGCCTCGGCCAGCAGCCGGGTCTTGCCCGTTCCGGCGGCGCCGTCGACGAGCACCACGCCGGTGCCCGCGTCGAGCACCCCGCTCAGGAGCTCCCGTTCTCCCCCACGGCCGCGGAACACGCCGTCACGATTCCCCGACACCCATTTTCCTTTCGCTCCGCGGTCGCGGAGAACAAGTCCTGCTGCACCACGACGACACGCACCGCGACCGCCGGGGGCAGCACCTCTGGGCCGTTGGGATGACCGCGTGCGGGCGCCGCCCTGCTGCCGCTACCCATTCGAGTAGTTGCCCGCGGGATCATACGTGCAGCACCCCTGTTGAGACGCCCGTGACGCAGGCAGCTTTACCTGGGCAAGCGGCGCTCTTTCTCCTAGCATCAATTCCGCTGATCCTTTCGGCCGCGGATTGTGGAGAGATCGTGGAAAACCGGCGGAAAGCGTGGTGTGCCGGAATCAGCGAACAGGTGACGCCGGGCACCACCACCGTGGTCGAGGGAGCCCCCGGCACGGGCAAGACCGCGGTGCTCGACGACCTCGTCGCGCACTGGGAGGGCACCGTCGTCCGGGCGCGGTGCAGCGCACTGGACGGCGACCTGCCGTTCGGGGTGGTGGCCCAGCTCTTCGACCTGGTCGACCCGGATCTCGTGCCCGCGGAAGCGGTGAGGGCGTTGCAGCTCACCGCGCCCGCCGCCGACTTCGCCGTGCTGCACGGCGTCTACCGGCTCGCGGCCGCCCTGGCCGGCCGGGAGGACCTGCTCGTCGTCGTGGACGACGCCCACTGGGCCGATGCCGCGTCCCTGCGCTGGCTCGCCTACCTGGCGTTGCGGGTGCAGGGCCTGCCCATCGCGGTCGTGCTGACCGTCGGCACCGGGGAACGGTGCGACGACCCGTCGCACGGCGAGATCTCGGCGGTGTCCCGGCGGGTCGTGCTCGGCGCCCTGTCCCACGACGCGGTGGCCGAGCTGGTGTCGCCGCTCGGCACTCCTTCCCGGGCGTTCGTCGCCGCCTGCGTGACCGCGACCGGCGGGAACCCGTTGGCGGTGACGCGGCTGGTGGCGGCGCTGGCGGAGGACGGGGTGCCGCCCACCGCGGAGTCCGCGTGGCGGGTCGCCGAACGCGGCGCGGAGGTGCTGGGCGGGATCACCGCGGCCCGGTTGCGCCGCCGTCCCACCGCCGTCGTGACGGTCGCGCACTGCCTGGCGGCGCTCGGGCCGTCCCCGCATCCCGGTGTGCTGGCGGACCTGACGCGGCTGAGCCCTCTGGAACTGGCGGAGGCCGTGCGGACCGTCGAGCTGCTCGGCGTGGCCGGGCCCGCGGTCCTCGACGACATGCCGGCGCCGGCGCGTGCCGACCTGCACCTGCGGGCGGCCCGCTCGTTGCGCGCGCACGGCGCCCCGGACCGGGCGGTGGCCGACCACCTGCTGGAGACGTCGGCGGGACTGGAGCCGTGGGCGGGCGAGGTGCTCGACCGGGCCGCGCAGGAGGCGGTGAACCAGGGCGACCCGGCCGGTGCCGCGCGGTTGTTGTGGCGGGCGCTGCGCGAACCGGTGGCGAACCCCGGACATGCGTTGCGGCTGCTGGGAATCGCCGAGCTGGTCGGCAACCTGCCCGGTGCCACGGCACGGCTGCGCGAGGCGTTCCAGTCCGATGTGGACGACGAGCGGACGGCCGTGGCGCTGTCCTACGCCCTGCACGCGGAGGGAAACGCGGACGGGCTGACGGCGTTGCTGTCCGGCGGTTCGCCCTGGGCGCGCGCACATCTGGTGGTGCACGGGCTGGCGTGGCAGGAAGCCGTGCCGTCGCCGGTCCCGCTCGACACGCCCGCCGGGGTGCTGCACCACGTCATGGTCGGGGACATCACGGCGGCCGAGGCCGTGGCACGGGTGTCGGCCGGGGACGTGCTGTCGTCGCTGGCGTCCGCGATGACGCTGAACCTCGCCGACTCGCTGGACGAGGCGCTGACGGTGCTCGACGACGTGGACCGCGCGCAGGCACCGGCATTGCGGGCGCTGACGTACGTGATGCGCGGCAACGTCCAGCGCCGCAAGGGAGATCTCGTCTCCGCCCGCGCCGACCTGGAGCTGGCGGAGGACCACCTGCGGCAGGACCGGCGCTGGCACGCGGTCTCGGCGTGGCACGCCGCGCTGCTGGCCGACATCCTGCTGGAGGAGGGCCGGCTGGACGAGGCCGAGTCGTTGATCACCGCCTCGTCGACGGACGGCGCCCGGCGCGTGTGGCAGTACGGCGGGCTGCTGACCGTGCGCGGCCGCCTGCTGACCGCGCGGGGCGACGATCACGAGGCCCTGGAAGCGTTCCTGGCCGCGGGCCGGCACTGCGCGCAGTGGCCGTACCGCAACCCCGCGCCGCTGGCGTGGCGGTCGGGCGCGGCACTGGCCTGCGCGGCGATCGGCGACTCGGAACGGGCGCGCGAGCTCGCGGTCGAAGAGGTCGCGCTGGCACGGGCCTGGGGTGCGCCGCGCGCGTTGGGCATGGCGTTGCGCGCGGAGGGCCGGGTGACCGCGGGCGCGGCCGGGCGGACGTTGCTCGAAGAAGCCGTGGCGGTGCTGCGGAACTCCCCCGCCCGCCTGGAACTGGCGCGCGCGTTGGTGGATCTCGGCGTGGTGGTGCGACGCCAGGGCGACACGGCCGGTGCGCGGGTGTGCCTGCGGGACGCGGTGGACCTGGCGCAGAAGTGCGGATCCGCCGCGATGGCCGCGCGCGCCTACTCCGAGCTGGTGGCGACGAACGCCGGACCCCGGCGGATGCGCCAGACCGGGCCGACCGCGCTGACCCCGGCCGAGCACCAGGTGGCGGAGCTGGCCGCCCGCGGCCGCACCGACGAGGAGATCGCGTCGACGCTGCTCATCCCCGAGGAGGCCGTCGAACTGGCGCTGTCGGGGATCTACCGCAAGCTCGGGGTCGCGGGCCGCCTGCAGCTGTCGAATGCCCTGTTCGTGGACTAGTCCTGACCCGTTCGGCCGATGATCGCACTGCGACGTCCGGCCTGTCTTCTGCGCATGGCGAGCGAGTTCCAGAGGTACGAGGTCACCCCGGTCTTCGAGGCGCTCACCGCGCGCTGGGTGGAGCTGCGCGGCGGGGACGAGGAGAAGCTGTCGCAGGTGATGATGGGCTGGTGGGACGCCCTGCGGTCGGCGGCGGGCCGGGACAGGGTGTCGCTGGACGGCGGACGCGATGTTCTCCGCCGCCGCCGCCGACGCGGACAACGACGACTACGTCTCGCAGGACGAGTACCGCACGATGATCCGCGCGTGGCTCGGCCACGACGGCCCCGTCGACTTCGCGCGGCTCGACCTCGACGGCGACGGCAGGCTGTCGCGCCGCGAGTTCGTCCAGCTGTGGATGGAGTTCTGGGCCGGTGACGACGCCGAGGCCCCCGGCTCCTACGCCTTCGGAGCGGTGAAGGCGTAGGAGCGCCGGCGGGTCAGACGCCGTCCTCCAGGTCGCCCTCGGTCTCCAGGTAGGCCGCCCGCAGCGCGTCCAGGGTGGACTCCTCCGGGTGCTCCCACATCTTGCGCTCGGCCGCCTCCAGCAGCCGTTCGGCGATGCCGTGCAACGCCCACGGGTTCGACGTCTGGAGGAACTTGCGGGTCTCCGGGTCGAGCACGTAGGTCTCGGTGAGCTTCTCGTACATCCAGTCCGCGACGACACCGGTCGTGGCGTCGTAGCCGAACAGGTACTCGACCGTGGCCTGGAGCTCGAACGCGCCCTTGTAGCCGTGGTTGCGCATCGCCCCGACCCAGCGCGGGTTCACCACGCGGGCGCGGAAGATCCGCGAGGTCTCCTCCGTCAGAGTCCGCGTCCGCACCGCTTCCGGGCGGGTGCTGTCGCCGACGTACGCGGCGGGTGCCTTGCCCGTCAACGCCTTCACCATCGTGACCATGCCGCCGTGGTACTGGAAGTAGTCGTCCGAGTCGGCGATGTCGTGCTCGCGGGTGTCGATGTTCTTGGCCGCCACCGCGATCCGCCGGTACGCCGACTCCATGTCCCCGCGCGCCGCGACGCCGTCGACCCCGCGGCCGTAGGCGTAGCCGCCCCACACCGCGTACACCTCGGCGATGTCGGACGAGTCGCGCCAGTTGCGGCTGTCGATCAACGGCAGCACGCCCGCGCCGTACGCGCCCGGCTTGGACCCGAAGATCCGCAGCGTCGCCCTGCGCTCGTCGCCGTGCTCCTGGAGGTCCGCGAGCATGTGCGCCCGCACGAAGTTGTGCTCGGCGGGCTCGTCGAGCGCGGCCACCAGCTGCACCGCGTCGTCCAGGAGGGACACGACGTGCGGGAAGGCGTCGCGGAAGAACCCGGAGATCCGGACCGTCACGTCGACGCGCGGCCGTTCCAGCTCCTCCAGCGGGACGACCTCCAGCCCGGTGACGCGGCGGGACTGGTCGTCCCAGACCGGCCGCACGCCCATCAGCGCGAACACCTCGGCGATGTCGTCGCCGGCCGTGCGCATCGCGGACGTGCCCCAGACCGACAGGCCCACCGACGGCGGCCACTCGCCGTCGTTCTCGGACCGGTAGCGCTCCAGCAACGAGTCGGCCATCGCCTGGCCGGTCTCCCACGCGAGGCGCGACGGGATCGCCTTCGGGTCGACCGAGTAGAAGTTCCGGCCGGTCGGCAGCACGTTCACCAGGCCGCGCAACGGGGAACCGGACGGGCCGGCCGGGATGTAGCCGCCGTCCAGCGCGTGCAGGACGTTCGTCATCTCGTCCGTGGTGCGCGCCAGTCGTGGCACCACTTCCAGAGCGGCGAACTCGAGGATCTTCTGCACGTCGGCCGACTCGTGCAAGGTCTTGGCGGTCTCGGCGTTCCAGCCCGCGTCCTCCATCGCCTGGACGAGAGCGCGTGCCTCTTCCTCGATGGCGTCGACGTCTTCACGGGCGGTGGTCGTGAGACCGAGGGCTTCGCGCAGACCGGGCAGCGCGGCGACCTGACCGCCCCACATCTGCCGCGCCTGCAGCATGGCGAGCACGAGGTTGACGCGCACGGAACCGGTCGGCGCCTCGCCGAGGACGTGCAGGCCGTCGCGGATCTGGACGTCCTTGACCTCGCACAGCCAGCCGTCGACGTGCAGGATGAACTCGTCGAACTCCGCGTCGTGCGGCCGGTCGTCGAGCCCCAGGTCGTGGTCGAGCTTCGCGGCCTTGATCAGCGTCCAGATCTGCGCGCGGATCGCCGGCACCTTGGCCGGGTCCATCGCGGAGATGTTCCCGTACTCGTCGAGCAGCTGCTCCAGGCGCGCGATGTCGCCGTAGCTGTCGGCGCGGGCCATCGGCGGCACGAGGTGGTCGACGAGGGTGGCGTGCGCGCGGCGCTTGGCCTGCGTGCCCTCGCCGGGGTCGTTGACGAGGAACGGGTAGATCAGCGGCAGGTCGCCGAGGGCGGCGTCCGTGCCGCAGGACGCCGACATGCCGACGGTCTTGCCGGGCAACCACTCCAGGTTGCCGTGCTTGCCGACGTGCACGACGGCGTCGGCGCCGAAGCTCGACTCGATCCACCGGTAGGCCGCGAGGTAGTGGTGCGACGGCGGCAGGTCGGGGTCGTGGTAGATCGCGATCGGGTTCTCGCCGAACCCGCGCGGCGGCTGGACGACCACGGTGACGTTGCCGGACCGCAGCGCGGCCAGGACGATCTCGCCGTCCTTCGACCTGCTGCGGTCGACGAACAGCTCACCGGGCGCCGGGCCCCAGTGCTCCTCCATCGACTCGCGGAAGTCCTCGGGCAGCGTGTCGTAGAACTCGCGGTAGTCGGCCGCGGCGATGCGGATCGGGTTGCTCTCGAACTGCTCCTGCGTGAGCCAGTCGGCGTCCTGGCCGCCGGCGGCGATCAGGGCGTGGATCAGCTTGTCGCCGTCGAGCTCGTCGACGCCCGGCAGCTCGTTCCCGATGTCGTACCCGTGCTCCCGCATGGCCTTGAGCAGTCGCACGGTGGAGGCGGGCGTGTCGAGGCCGACGGCGTTGCCGATGCGCGAGTGCTTCGTCGGGTACGCCGACAGCATCACGACGACCTTGCGCTCCGCGACGGGGATGTGGCGCAGGCGGCCGTGGCGCAGCGCGATGCCGGCGACGCGCAGCGCCCGTTCCGGGTCGGCCACGTAGACCGTGAGGCCGTCTTCGTCGATCTCCTTGAAGGAGAACGGGACGGTGATGATCCGGCCGTCGAACTCGGGGATCGCCACCTGGGTCGCGGTGTCCAAAGGGGACAGTCCGTCGTCGTTGGAGTCCCACGTCTCGCGGCTGGACGTGAGGCACAGCCCCTGCAGGATCGGCACGTCCAGCTCCGCCAGCGCACCGACGTCCCACGCGTCGTCGTCGCCACCGGCGGACGCCTTGGCGGGGTTCGTGCCGCCGGCCGCGAGGACCGTGACGACCAGCGCGTCGGCCTGGCGCAGCGTGTCGAGCAGCTCGGGCTCGGCGGTGCGCAGCGAGGAGCAGTAGACGGGCAGCGCCCGGCCGCCCTTCTCCTCGACCGCGTCGCACAGGGAGTGCACGAACGCCGTGTTCCCGGCCACGTGGTGCGCGCGGTAGTAGAGCACCGCGACCGTCGGACCCTCCGCCGCCGACGGCTCGCGTTCCAGCACACCCCAGGTGGGCGTGGCCTTCGGGCGTTCGAAGCCGTGGCCCGTCAGCAGGATCGTGTCGGAGAGGAACTTGTGCAGCTCGGCGAGGTTCGCGGGCCCGCCGTGGGCGAGGTAGAGGTGCGCCTCCGCGCAGACGCCGCCGGGCACCGTCGACAGCTCCATGAGCGCGGCGTCGGGCTGCATCTCACCGCCGAGGACGACCACGGGCAGGCCGCTCGCGAGCAGCCAGTCGAGGCCCTCCTCCCACATCCGGCGGCCGCCGAGGATGCGCACGAGGACGAGGCCGACGCCGTCGACCAGGGCGGGCAGGTCGTCGGCGGTGAGCCGCGCGGGGTTGCCGAGCCGGTACTCGGCGCCGCTCGCACGCGCCGACAGCAGGTCGGTGTCGGAGGTCGACAGCAGCAGGATCACGCAGGCTCCATCCCTCGTGGGGTCCTCGCCCCAGGTTGCGGGTCGCGGCGAAGCGGAGTTCCTGACTCCCAGCGGGTTCGCTGGTCACAGTGGCGGGACCGCGCCGGATTCGCACCGGCTTCCTCCTGCGCTTCGTCGTTCGGGCTCACCCTAACCGGCGGGTTACAGTCCGACCTATGCGTAGTCACCCGGATGCCTGCCCCGGCGCCGTCGAGCTGCACGCCGCGGCCGACGGCGGCTTGGCACGCGTCCGCGTGCCGGGTGGCACTCTCACCGCCGCTCAGTGGGACGTCGTGCGCACCGCCGCGGCGGAACTCGGCAACGGCGTCATCGAGCTGACCTCGCGGGCGAACCTGCAGCTCAGGGGCGTCACGGACGGTCTGGAGCTGGGTGCCCGGTTGCGTGCGGCGGGGCTGTTGCCGTCGGAGACGCACGAGCGCGTCCGCAACATCATCGCGGCGCCGTTGGAGGACAACCAGGCGCTGGTCGACGAGATCGACGCGGCGCTGTGCGCGGACCCGTCGCTGGCCGCGTTGCCGGGCAGGTTCCTCGTCACGGCCGGCGCCGCGGTGAGCGGCCTCGGCGGCGACTTCGGGCTGGTCGGGGACGTGCTCCTGCTGGCCGGTACCGATACAGGTGTCCGAGTTCACGATCCCGTCAACGCCGTCGTCACCGCCGCCCGGCTGTTCCAGGAGCTGCGCGGCACCGCGTGGCGCCTGTCCGAAGTGGACGACGGTGTGCGAAAGATCACCGCGCACTTCGGGGCCGCCACCTCGGAACGCATCGCCCCGGCTGTGACTCCTGTCGCACCTTCACCTTTGACCCCAGGCGTTCCGCTCGGCCGTCTCGACGCCCACCAGCTGCCCGGCGTCGCGCTGCGGCTGACCCCGTGGCGGAGCTTGGTCGTGCCGGCGGGCACCGACACGTCCGGCCTGATCACCGACCCCGCATCGCCGTGGCACGGCGTGAGCGCGTGCACCGGACGGCCGGGCTGCGCGAAGTCGTTGTCGGACGTGCGCGCCGACGCCCGCGCCTGGCTGGGGACCCCGCACTCGCGGCCCGTGCACTGGTCGGGTTGCTCACGCCGGTGTGGTCGTCCCGCCGGCGATGTGATCGAGTTCGTCGCGACCGGCGGCGGCTACGAGGAGATCAGGTGACGGAGTACATCAGGGACGGGGCGGAGATCTACCGCCAGTCCTTCGCCACCATCCGCGCGGAGTCGGACCTCACCAGGTTCCCCGGCGACGTCGCGAAAGTCGTCGTCCGCATGATCCACGCGTGCGGCATGACCGACCTGCCGGACGACGTCGCGTTCTCGCCGGACGTCGTCCGCGACGCGCGCGCCGCGCTCCAGGCCGGTGCGCCGATCCTGTGCGACGCCAACATGGTCGCGTCCGGGGTGACGCGCCGCCGGCTGCCGAAGGACAACGAGGTCCTCTGCTACCTCCAGGACCCGCGCACCCCGCTGCGCGCGAGGGAGATCGGCAACACCCGCAGCGCCGCCGCGCTCGAGCTGCTCGCGGACCGCTTCGAGGGCGCCGTGGTCGCGATCGGCAACGCCCCCACCGCCTTGTTCCACCTCCTCGACCTGATCGCCGCCGGAGCCCCGCGCCCCGCCGCGGTGCTGGGCATCCCGGTCGGGTTCATCGGGGCGGCGGAGTCCAAGGAAGCGCTGGCCGCGACGGATCTGGAGCACCTCGTGGTGCGCGGCCGGCGCGGCGGGAGCGCCATGACGGCGGCGGCTATCAACGCGATTGCGAGCGAAGAAGAATGACGGGCAAGCTCTACGGTGTCGGCCTCGGTCCCGGCGACCCCGAACTCGTGACGGTCAAGGCGGCCCGGCTCATCCGGGAGGCCGACGTGGTCGCGTTCCACAGCGCCCGCCACGGCCGCAGCATCGCCCGGTCGATCGCCGCCCGCTACTTCCGTGACGGGACGGTCGAGGAGGCCCTGGTCTACCCCCTGACGACCGGGCCGACCACGCACCCCGGCGGGTACCGCGGCGCGCTGGAGGACTTCTACG
>NZ_DASVFL010000285.1:0-10337 GCF_036380075.1 Lentzea sp.
GGACCTCGGTAGACCATGGCACGCATGGCGTCTCCTTTGGACCGTCACTTCGGTGGTCACCGACCGACGCAACGGCGGGCCACTCGCGAAACCGGCAGGTACCCGCTGTTCCGGTGGATAACCTGCCTCGCGCGGACGAACACCGGTCGTGGTCGGTGGTGGAGACCCTCCGGCGTGACCCGCCGGTCGGCACCCGCTGTCTTCGGCCTCGGAGGTCAGACCGGCGGCCAGAAGTTCACCCCACCAGGGCGGTTCCCACTTGACACGCGGTCGCCTCGGCGCCGGTTCATCCGTCCAGCGGGAAGTCCACGTCATTCAGTGCGTCCAGTGCGTCGAGGATTTTCTCCTTCACTCCCATGCATCCTGCGTAACCCGGTGCTGCGCGGGTAAACCCACGGGACCTGTCACGCCCGGCATGCGGCTGAGGCGAGTTCGCGCAGCCGCAGTCCGCCCTGCCGTTGCCCTACTGTCAGGGGCATGTTCTTCGAGGTCCGCGATGACTGATGCCCTGCTCGTCGTGGACGACGGAACGGAGATCGCCTACCACCGCTGGGCGCCCGATGCCGGTGTCCGGGCGCATCCCGTTCCGGTCGTCCTACAGCACGGGTTCTCGGCGAACACGATGGTGGACTGGGCCGGCCCGGGCACCGTGGCGGCGCTGACCGCGGTGGGCCGCACGGTGGTCGGCGTCGATGCCCGCGGCCACGGGCGGTCGCAGAAGTCACCGGATCCCCGCCGCTACGGTGAACCGCGCATGGCACGGGACCTGCGCGCGGTGATCGACCTTCTCGGTGCACCCGAGGTGGATCTGGTCGGCTACTCGATGGGGGCCATCGTCTCGTTGCTGGTCGCGGCGGAGGAACCGAGGGTGCGCAGGCTGGTCGTCGGCGGTGTCGGCGCCGGGGTCGTCGAGGTCGGCGGGGTGGACACGCGCGTGTTGCCGAACAACATGCTCGCGGAGGCACTGCTGGCCGACGACCCGAGCTCGCTCCCGCCGGAGGTCGCCGGCATGCGCACGTTCGCGGAGTCGGTGGGCGCGGACCTGCCGTCTCTGGCGGCGCAGGCACGGGCGGTGCACACAGGCGGCGTCGAGCTCGCGCGCATCACCGCGCGGACGCTCGTCATCGCAGGCGACCAGGATCCCCTCGCGGTGCGGCCCGACGTGCTCGCCGACGCGATCCCGGACGCCCGCCTCGTACTCGTCGCCGGCGATCACGGAATCGTCGGCAGCAGCCCCGCTTTCCGCACGGCGGTGGCCGACTTCCTCCAGGACTGATCCTCAGCGTGAGCACGATGACCTGCCCTGGCCGCGCGTGACCTGAGGTGGCAGATCGACACCACGACGGCCGCGACGAACACCAGCACGTAGAGGTTCCCGACCACGAACGCCGGGAACCCGCTCAGCACGGGCTGCTGCGCGTCCTCATCGGGCGGGTCGGCGAGCGCCAGCACGTGCGGGAACGTGAACGGCAACATCGCCACCGGCACCCACCACGCCCGGAAAACCGCCACTCGTGCGACGGCGACGACCGCGAGCGGCAGCACCCACATCCAGTGGTGGCCCCACGACCACGGCGACAGCGCCGCCCCGCACATCCCGACGAGCGTCAACGCCAGCAGCTCCTCGCCGCGCCGGCTCGCCAGCGCGGCCGTCACGAACACCACCGCCGACACCAGCACCCCCGCGCCCAGCCAGAACGGTCCGACGTCATCGACGGTGAAACCGCTGCGCAGCAACAAACCCCGCACCGACTGGTTGTGCGCCGAGTACGGGTCCGGGTAGATGCGGCTCACGTCGCCGACGGCGCCGGACAGCCAGTAGCGGGCCGCGTCGCCCGGCAGGAGCAGGAACCCGGCCGCGATGGTGGCGGCGAACGTGCCCGTGGCGACGGCAGCTGCTCGGAACCTCCTGGTGAGCAGCAGGTACAGCACGAAAATCAGCGGGGTGAGCTTGATGCCCGCCGCGATACCGAGCCCGATCCCCTTGGTGCGCTTCGGGTCGTCGCGCAACAGGTCGCCGAGCACCAGTGCCAGCAGCACGAAGTTGATCTGTCCCAGGTACAGCGTCACGTGCACGGTCTCGGTCGCCAGCAACGCACTGGCGGTCACCAACGACACGACGAGCAGCTTCGACCCGGTGTGAGTGCCGGCCGAACGCCAGCACCGCGACGACACGTACACCAGCAACGCGCTGTTGCCGGCCGCCACCACTCCCGTCGCGACCGCCGAGCCCAACAACGCCAGAGGCGCGAACAGCAGCGCCGCGAACGGCGGGTAGGTGAACTGCATGTCCTGCCACACAGCGGTTTCGTACAGCGGCGCACCGGCGAGCACGGCAGCCGCTCCCGCCCGGTAGACCTCCAGGTCGATCGTCTCCGCCCGGAACGCCAGCGCCGTCGTCACGAGCCCGAACGCGCACACCACGAGCGTCGCGCCCAGCGCCGACCACCGCACGACGCCACGCGAAGAAGGATCGCGCACCAAAGGTTGCTCATTTCCACAGGGCTGCCGGAGATCGTTGATCCACCTGTTCTCGCCAGTGGCGAAAATGGCACTTGTCAACGACTTCAGCCACAGCAGACCCTCTGGACTTCCTTTCTGGGCACGAATTCAGGTGCACGCGGGCAATCCTGGCCGTGTCGAGCAACGGAATGCCGGCGAGGTTCACCGAGCCCGGAACGGCCGGAGAATGGCTCGAACCTGGTCCGCCGCGCCCCAGTCGTGGTCGAACATGGCGATGAGGGCGAGGCTTTGGCGCAGCTGCACCAGGGGCATCCGGGTTCGCCAGTCGTCGTCCAGGCCGGTCAGCTCCGCGTACGCGGAGAAGAACCGCTTCGCCTCCGGCGGGTGCGGCGAGCACCACAGGTGGGCCAGGTCGACCTCGGCCCAGGTGTAGGAGACGGCCGGGTCGATCACCGCGGGCCTGCCGTCGGTGGTGGCGAGGACGTTCTGCGCCCACAGGTCGCCGTGGGTCAGGCAGGCCGGTTTCGCCGGCAGCAGGTCGGGCAACCGCTCGCAGAGCCGTTCCAGGGCACGCCGGTCCCGTTCGTCCAGCGCCGCCCTGACCCGGCGCTCCGGCAACCAGCGCAGCAAGCGGTTCCGGGCGAAGAACTCGTGCCCGTCGGCAGTCCAGGTGTTCACCTGCCGGTAGCGGCCGAGCCAGTTGTCGCGGTCCCAGCCGAACCGGTCGTGCACCGTGGAGGTGTGCAGCCGGGCGAGTGCGTGGGCGAGCTGTTCCCAGTACGCCTCTACCGGCGGTCGTTCACGCAGGACCGACAGCACCAGCAGGTCCTGCGTCGCGAGGACGACCTCGGGCGTGACCAGCCCGCCGCGTTCCCGTAGGGCGTGCAGCCCTTCCGCCTCGGCCGCGAACAGGTCGTGTGCGGGTACTTCGGCGAACGACTTGACGAACAACCGGGAACCGTCGCGCCGGACGGCGATGCCGGCGATCGCGGCGAGCCCGCCCTCGACCGGCTTGACCGCCGTGACGTCGACCAGCCCTGCGGCGTGCAGGCGGTGCAGCAGCAGGGAAGCGCTCACCGGACTACCGGCTTCGCGGAGATCGGTATGAGCTGCGCGACGAGATCATCGGTGAGCCTCGACGCCATCCGAAGACGCTTCCGCCAACTCGTGGCACGCACGTACCTGCACACCCCCGTCTCCTGCCTTCACACTACCGGCTCACCAGCATGATCAGGGAACGCGAACGAACCTGATCTCCAGGCGGGGAAGGCCGGGAGCCTGCAGGACCTCGGTCAGCTGGTCGCCCTTCCTGATGAACCGCAGCACCGGGGTCTGCCAGCGCTGGCCGTTCCGGTTGGGCCAGGTCGACCCGATGATGACGTTCGAGGAGTACTCGCCCTTCCGGTCGACTTCGTAGGTGCCGAACTGTCCGAGGGACCTGCCGACGACAGCGGCGTTCTCCTCGGGCGTGCCGACCCTCTCGCCGCTGGCGAAGGGAGGGATGGCGGGATTCTGGAAGACCTCGACGAAAGTCCCGTTCTCGTTGAACGTGACCATGCCGTCCGGGTTGGCCCCGTAGGGGCGCCGCTCGGCAGGTCCACCGGGGTCGGACACCGCCGACACCATTCGCCAGGTGCCGGCCAGTGCGTTGCGGACTGGCCTCCCCTCACCGGCCGCGCTCGTGGCGGGACCGGCTGCCCCGGCCGTCAGGACCAGCAAGGCGGACAGGGTCACACCGGTGCGCGATGGTCGACGCATGATCATCCTTTCGTCGGAGGACGAGGCGTGGAGTGGGAGAAGCAGAGGCGCAGAAGACGAAAACCTGAATGACTACAGGCTTTTTTCCGCGGATCCGGTCACTGGACCATCCACGGTAGAGATCGCTGCGCGAGACCACCAACGACTGATCGTCATCGGACCCATGCGGCTTTCTCATGCATCGCAACGGGAATGCGGCAGGTGACGTCGGTACGATGAGAACCTGCTCCGGGGTGAGCCGTGGAGGTACCTGTGAAGCCGACCTTGTCGGGAATCCACCACCTCAAACTGCCCGTGAACGACCTCGCCAAGAGCAGTCCGGTGATCTCGGGGTTCATCGGAGACCTCGTCGAACTGAGCACCCCCGACGGTCTCGCCATCCGCCTCTACACCGACCCCGTCGGCGGGTTCGAGGCGGTCGAACTCGACGGCGAACGCGCCGACGTCTCCTCGGCACACCTCGCGCACCGCATCATGCGACGCTGACGGCTCGAGTTCGGACGGGTATGTCCGGCCGCGGGTGGAAACTTGAGGTTCGCCAGAGGAAACGTGGAGGGTGCCCGGAGGAAGACCCCGCAGTCTTGTGTCATCGCCGCCGCAAGGGGCAGCCGCCGAGACCACCGGGAGCACCGCAGATGACCAAGCACAACGCCGACCGCCGCCGTTCCGCCTGGCGTCCGCTCGCCTTCGCCGCCGTCGGGACCGCGACGCTCGTCGCGATGGGCACCGGTGTCTGGGCCACGTTGTCCGCCACCGCAACCAACACGACGCCCGAGCAGGTCACCTCCGGCACGCTGAAGCTCACGATGGCCAACAACGGCACCGGCTTCTCGCAGAACATCACCAACATGGCGCCCGGCGACGTCGTCAACCGCTACGTCGACCTGACCAACGGCGGCACGCTCGACGGACAGGCGCTGACCCTCCAGGTCGCCGCCACCGGGTCGCCCCAGCTCGTCACCGACGGCACCACCTCCAAGGCGCTGCGCGTCTCGGTCATGCAGTGCACCGGCGGCACCTGGAACGCGGGCACCGGTGCCTGCACGGGAGGCACGGCCAGCAGCGTGCTCGCCGCCACGCCGCTGTCCGGCCTGGCCTCCGCCGTGTCGCTGCTTCCCGGCAGCTTCGCGAGCGGCGGCACGACCCGCCTGCAGGTGTCGGTCCAGCTGCCCGACCAGGCCGAGACCACGGTGAACGGCGTGGCGCCCGCGGGCACCATCCAGGGCCAGTCGGTGTCGCTGACCTACACGTTCAACGAGACCCAGCGCAACGCCACCACCACCAACTCCTGAGCAGACGAGGGCGACGGACCGCGATGACGACGACCACGTTCCCCGCTCGCCTGAGTGCGGTGCTCGGCGTCGTCCTCGCGGCCTGCGCCCTCACCGGCACCGCGCACGCCGACGTGGACGCGGACGCCACCGTGACCCTCCAGGCCGGGACGGCGCGGTGGGCGGCGACGCTCGTCCGTCCGGACGGGACGGTCCTGACCGGAAGCTCCTGGAGCACCAGCTACACCAGCATCACCACGAACTACCTCTACGGGAGCGTCCGCAACACCGGCACACTCCCGCTCGCCGCCCAGACCTACACGCTGACGACCTCTGGGTTTCCGTTGGGCGCGGCCGCCGCCACGGCGTGCGTGAACGGCGCTTGGCAGGCGGCCACCAACACCTGCACCGGCACCCAGGTGACGTTGTCCGGGGCCAGCGCACTGACCCTCGCGGTCGGCAGCTCCGCCTCCGTGCGGCTCACGCTGCCGGCCGCGATCGGCGGCACGGTCGCCCTGTCCGTGTCCGTCGCTCGTTCCCAAGCCCGCCCCGCCTGATGAACGGAACCCCCATGGCGATCACCACCCACAGGAAGAAGCCCGCACGCGGCGTCGTGTCCGGTGTGCTGCTGGCCGTGCTCGCCGTGACCGCGGTCGCGGGTGCGCTGGTCGTCGTGCTGGCGCGGATCGGGTTCTCGCCGGTGCTCTCGCCCAGCATGGAACCCGCCTTCGCGCCGGGCGACCTGCTCGTCACCCGCGCCGTGCCGGTGGCGGACCTGGAGGTCGGCGACGTCGTCGTGCTGCCGCGCCCGGACGTGGCGGGGGAGCGGTACGCCCACCGCGTGATCGAGCTGACCACACGATCGGGTGAACCTGTGGTGCGGACGAAGGGCGACGCGAACGAGGCCGCCGACCCGCAGACGTTGCGCATCACCTCGCCCACCGTGCCGGTCGCCGTCGCGAACGTGCCGGTCGTGGGCCGGATCGCGCTCCTGGGCAGGGACACGGGCGTGCGGATCGGGCTGATCGTGCTGATCGGCGGAGCCGTCCTGATCGGACTGCGCCGCCTCATCTACCGGAACCCGCGATGACGCCCGTCCTGCCGCGTGCGGCCGACCGCTCCACAATGGACGGGGTGGCCACCGCGAAGATCCTCGTCGTCGAGGACACCCCGGAGATCAGCTACGTGATCGAGCTGGCGCTCGCCGACGCGCGGTTCGACGTGCGCGTCGCCGCGGACGGGCAGGAGGGTCTGCGCGCCGCCCGGCAGTGGGTGCCGGACGTCGTCGTGCTCGACCTCAACCTCCCGGACCTCGACGGGTTCGAGGTATGCCGGCGGCTGCGCGAGTTCACCTCCGCCTACGTGATCATGCTGACCGGCCGTGCCGACGAGGTCGACAAGCTGGTCGGCCTGACCAGCGGCGCCGACGACTACATGACCAAGCCGTTCTCCCCGCGCGAGCTGACCGCGCGCGTGGCGGTGATGCTCCGGCGCCCGCGCGGCGGCCCGTCCGCACCCGAGGCGCCGCACCAGCGCCGCACGCTCGGACCCGTCGAGGTCGACCTCGACACCCGCGAGGTGCTCGTGCGCGGCGAACCGGTGCCCGTCACCCGCATCGAGTTCGAACTCCTCGCCGCCATCAGCGAGAACCCGCGCCAGATCCGCACCCGCGACCAGCTGCGCACCCGTGCGTGGGGAGAGGCGTGGCTCGCCGACGACCACGCCGTCGACGTGCACCTGTCGAACCTGCGCCGCAAGCTCGCCTCCGCCGGCGCCCCCGGCCTGATCAGCACCGTCCGCGGGGTCGGCTACCGGATGAACTGGAAGAACCTGTGACGCGCCGGGTGCTCGTCGTGGACGACGAGCCGGACATCCGCGAGCTGGTCGTGCTGTCGCTGCTCACCACCGACTGGAGCGTCACCACCGCCGCGTCGGGCGAGGAGGCGCTGCGCCTGTGCTCCGCCGGAGAGGTCGACGTCGTGCTCCTGGACGTGGACATGCCCGGCATGGACGGCAGGCAGACCGCGGTGGCGCTGCTCGCCGACCCCCGAGCGGGCGTCGAGGTCGTGTTCCTCACCGCCTCGGCCGACGTCGAGGGCCTGCCGGGCCCGGTCGTGCCGAAACCGTTCGACCCGGTGCGGCTGGCGGCCCAGGTGGAGGCGCTGGTCAGCCCCTGGGTGCCGCCACCGGCAACTCCAGTGTGAAGGTCGTGCCCGCGGCCGAGGTCTCCGTCACCGCGATGGTGCCGCCGTGCGAGGCCACGATCCCGCGGGTGATCGCGAGCCCGAGCCCCGCGCCCTTGGCGCCGTTGCGCATGCCCGCGTCGAGCCGCACGAACGGTTCGAAGATGTGGTCGACCTCGTCGCACGGGATGCCGGGGCCTTCGTCGCGCACGTGCACCCGTGCGGTCAGCGGTCCCGCCTCGCGCACGACCTCGACCGTCGTGTCCGGGCAGGACACCTTCACGGCGTTCGCCAGCAGGTTCGTCAGCACCTGAACCAACCGGTCCGCGTCACCGCGCACGACCACGTCCGGCCCCTTCTCGGTCAGCCGCACTCCGGCGCGGCGCGCGGTCTCCTCGACCGAGGAGAAGGCCTGCTCCGTCACGGACGCCAGCCCCACCTCGCCGATCCGCAACGGCAGCGTGCCGCGGCGCGTGAGCGTGAGGTCCATCAGGTCGTTCGTGAGCCGCACCAGCCGGTCGGTGTTGCGCACGGCGATCTCCACGAGCCGTTCCGCCTGCGGCGGCAGCGACCCGAACCGCCCCGACTCCAGCAGCTCCAGCGACCCGTGCACCGACGTCAGCGGCGTCCGCAGCTCGTGGCTGGCGACCGCGATGAGCTCCCCGGTCGCCCCGGCCCGGCACTCCAGCTCCGCCCACGCCGCCAGGTCGTTCAGCAGCTCCAGCTCGTCAGGCGTCAGCCGGCGCGGCCGCGCGTCGAGCACGCACAACGTGCCGATCAGGTGCCCGGACTCCGCCGCGATCGGCCGCCCCGCGTAGAACCGGATGTGCGGCGGTCCCAGCACCATCGGGTTGGTGGCGAACCGCGGGTCGTCGAGCGCGTCGGGCACCTCCATGACCTCGGGCCCGGCGATCGCGTGCGCGCAGAACGAGTCGCTGCGCGGCGTCTCGGTGGCGTCGAGTCCCGCGGCGGACTTGAACCACTGCCGGTCGAGGTCCACCAGCGACACCAGCGCCATCGGCGTGTGCAGCAGACGCCGTGCGGTGCGGGTGATCCGGTCGAACCGCTCCTCGGCGGGAGTGTCCAGCACACCGGTCCCGCGCAGGGCCGCCACCCTGCCTATCTCGGCGTCCCACGCGTCGCTGATCACAGTTCGAGTATCGGCGCGGTGAGGACGGCGTCGCACGTCGTCGACACGATCGGGGGACATTCGGTGTCCTCCGGCGGAAACCGGGGTAGAGCGGGCTCCACTCCGGGAACGGCCCTTGGCTGCACTGACTGCCACAAGATCGATTTTTAGTCTTCGACCATGACTTCCACCCCCACCGAGAGCTCCGGCTCCACCGGCGTGCGCGCCCTCGTCCAGCGCTACCCGCTGATCACGTTCTTCACCCTGGCCAACGGCATCAGCTGGCTGGTCTGGCTGCCCTACGTCCTGTCGCTGGACGGGTTCGGCCTGCTGCACTTCCGCTACCCGGACCTGCTGATGGGCAACCAGCTCACCGCGATCCTGCCCGGCGCGTACCTCGGCCCGCTGACCGCCGCGTTCACCGTCACCGCCGTCACCGAGGGCAGGGAAGGCCTGCGGCGGTGGCGCAAGCGGCTCTTCCAGTTCCGCGCCGGTGTCCTATGGTACGCGTTCGCGCTGTTCGCCGTCCCCGTCGCGGTCCTGCTCGGCACGCTCGCCGTCACCGACGGCGAAGGCTTCCGGGTGCCCTCGCTGATGCTGCTGGCCGTCTACGTGCCGATGCTGGTGCTCCAGTTCTTCACCACCGGTCTCGCCGAGGAACCGGGCTGGCGCGACTTCGCCCTGAGCCGCCTGCAGCAGCGCCACCAGCCGATGGTCGCCACGGTCATCCTCGGCACCCTGTGGATCATCTGGCACCTGCCGCTGTTCCTCACCCCGTGGGGAGGCCTGGACGTCACCGCCGAGACGATCGTCCGCTTCGCCGTCCTGGCCATGGAGATGAGCTTCCTGATCACCCTGGTCTACAACAAGGGCCGGCAGAGCCTGCCCCTGGTGATGCTGCTGCACTGCTCGATCAACAACTTCCAGTCCGTCGCCTTCGCGGAGTTCTTCCCGGACGCCGGCGATGAGATCCTGTGGGGGCCTGTGCTCGGCCTCGGGGTGCTGGCGCTCGTCGTGGTCGGCGTGACCAAGGGGCGGCTCGGCTACACCCGTGAGGCCGAGGCGGCGGTTCCCGCGGTCGCGTGAGACTTCCCGAGTGACGGGTGTCACCCTTCTCGGCCGTGCCGATGTCCCGCCACCGGGGTCCTAACGGGTATCCGAGTGAATGGCCGCGCTCCCATGCCAGACACCTGCTCCTGAATCGCGCGACAACTGTCGCGACAAGAGGACACCGTTGTACCCCTCCGAGATCGTGTTCCAGCCCGCGCTGGGCCGGGCACGTGGCTTCTCCGCGCTGGTCATCACCGCCGACCGGCTCTTCGGCACGCGGTTGACGAGCAACCTCGTGCACTCCGGCGCGGGCAGGGTCGACGTGGTGCGGACGGTCTCGGAGATCCGGCCCGCCGCCGGGCTGGAGGAGCGGGATCTCATCGTGGCCGACCTCGACCTGCCGGACGAGGCCGCACACCTCCTGCTCGACGACGTGCAACGGCTGCAGGGCCACTACCTGGTGGCGGTGCTGGCGCCGCAGTC
>NZ_DASVFL010000286.1:0-5326 GCF_036380075.1 Lentzea sp.
ACGGCATGGAGCTCGTGATCGCCGGCTGCGGCACGCAGGGCGGCGCCCTCGGTGACCAGGAGACCAGGAGACTGCTCGCCCTGGCCCGTTCGGCAGGGGTCGGCGATCGCGTCGTGCTCGCGGGCCATGTGCCCTACTCCCGACTGCCCGCGCTGCTGCGGTCCGCCGACGTGGTGGCGTGCACCCCACGGGAGCAGTCGTCGGGCGGAGTGGCGCTGGAGGCGATGGCCTGCGGCACACCCGTTCTCGCCACCGCGGTCGGCGGTCTCGTCGACGTCGTCGTGGACGGGTTGAGCGGAGTGCTGGTCCCGCCGGGAAAACCGGATGCCACGGCCAAGTCGCTGCGCGCGCTGCTCGCCGACGGCACGTACCGGGAACTGCTCAGCGTCGCGGGACGAGACCGGGCTCTCGCGCGGTACTCCTGGCACCGCGTCGCATCCGACCTGGTGCGCGTCTACGCCACGGCGGTGACCAGCCGCGGGATCGCGCCGCGGCACGTCCGCGCACGGACGACGTCAACGCCGAGGTGAGCGTGGCGGCCTCCCGGCCGCTGCCCTGAGCATCGCCGTCACGAGGCCGGAACTGATCGTGCCCCCTCCCAGGCCGATCTCGACGAGCTCGTCGAAGGCGTGCCGGTCGTCACGTGCCGCGGCCGTGGCCAGGTCCACGAGGGCGGGCGCGCGGGTAAGCAGGGCGAGGGCATCGGTGTGCCGCAGGTGTCTGCCGAGGAGACGGCGCAACGACAGCCGGTAGTGCCCGGCGGGATCCGCTGTCGTCGCGGCCGCACCGGCGAGGGCTCCGGACAGGACGGCGTAGTAGATCCCCTCGCCCGTGAGCGGGTTGATCAGCGAGGCCGCGTCCCCGGCCAGCAGCACGCGACCGCGGCCGACGCCCGGCCTGCCCGGCGACAACGGCAGCCGGTGGCCGCGCAGCGCCAGCGGAGGGCAGCCGGGCAGCAACGCGTGCAGGCATTCCGTCAGATGCGCTCGCGTCGGCGGACCGGTGCGGATGAGCTCGCCGTAGCCGACGTTCGCGGTGCCGTCACCGACGGGGAAGACCCAGGCGTACGCGGGCCAGTGCGCGGTGGCCATCACGAGCCGCTGCTCCTGCTCCGGCCACGGGTCCGCGCTCGTGTACCCGCGCAGTGCGATGGCGGTGGTGCCCGGTCTGGCGGTCCTGGCTCCGCTTCGCCGTCGTACGACCGACTCCGCGCCGTCCGCGCCGATGACCGTGCGGGCGTGGAACCGCCCGTCGACCTCGACGCCGTCCGCCACCGCGACGAGCGAGCGCACCCGGTGCCGGCGCAGCCGCGCACCCGCCTCCTGGGCAGCCGCGACGAGTCGCGCGTCGAGCAGCGCGCGGGGGACGACCGAGGTGGGGCGCGCGAACCCCCTGGCGGCCGTCACGCCGCTCGGCGCGGTCAGCCGCAGGCCGAGGACGGGGGCCGTGCCGGCGGTGAGAGCGCCGACGTCCACGTCGAGCCCGCCCAGGACGTCCAGCGCGTGCGGTGCGACCCCGTCGCCGCAGACCTTGTCGCGCGGGAACTCCGCGGCGTCCAGCAGCAGCACGCGGGCGTCCGGGTCGGCGCGCAACGCCGCCAGGGCGGCCGTGGAGCCCGCGGGCCCGGCGCCGACGACGACCAGGTCCCACCGGTCGCGCGCGGCCATCAGCGAGCCAGTTGGTCGACCGCGGCGGCGAACAGCCACGGCGCGCGCACTGCGGCGGGAACGATCCGGCGCCCGAGCACCGGCCGGTTCCTGGCCCACAGCAGCGACTCCGTCAGCCAGCGGGACCGGCGCGACGTGCGCGCCCAGGCGCGGTCGTAGTCCGCCGGACGCCCGGCGGACAGGCAGCGGACGAGCTCGGCCCCGGTCGTCAGCGCCAGGGCGAGCCCCTCGCCGGTCAGCGCGTCGACGTAGCCCGCCGCGTCGCCCGCCAGCAGCACGCGTCCGGCGACCCGGCCGGTGGTCCGCTGCCTCAACGGCCCTGCTCCGCGCACGGTCGAGACCGGTGCCGCACCGGCCAGCCGCTCCGCCAGCTCGGGGAAAGCGGCGAGCTGCTCGGTGAAGCCGCCCCGGACCGGCGACAGGATCGCGACGCCGACGGTGTCCGGTGCCACGGGTGTCACGTAGGCCTCCGACCGGGGCGCCCACGTCACCTCCACCCCATCGCTCCAGGGCTCCAGGGCGAAGTGGCGCCGCAGCCCCCAGCGCGGCGAGGAGGTCCTGCCCGGCGAGCGCAGGCCGACGAGAGCGCGGATCGGCGAGTGCAGGCCGTCCGCGGCGACGAGGTAGCGCGCCCGCAACGCCCCGGCCCGCACGTGGTCGTCGTGCTGGAGGACGTCGGTGACCGGCGTGTCCAGCACGGGTATCCCGGCACGGCGGACTGCCTCACCGAGCGCGTCGTGCAGCCGGACGCGGCGAACTCCCCGTCCGGCGCCACAGCGGAACGGCGCGTGCGCCGTCAGAGGTCCCTGCCGGTAGGTGATGCCGTCGATCGGGTGGCCGGGCGGGTCCACCCCGAGCGCGGCCAGTGCGCGCACGGCACCGGGCATCAGCCCTTCCCCGCAGGCCTTGTCGAGCACACCGGGCCTCCTCTCGCACACCAGCACGTCCATGCCGGCCTGGGCGCAGCCCAGCGCGACGGCGAGCCCCGCCGGGCCCCCGCCGGCCACCAGGACGTCGTGCACCCGGTCAGACACGGACCGACCGCAACGCGTCGTTCTCCGCGCGGACGCGGACCGCCAGCAGACCCGCGTTCAGCACGGTGAAGACCGACGCGGTCAGCCACGCGCCGTGCACCAAGGGCAGTGCGAAGCCCTCGACCACGACCGCGACGTAGTTCGGGTGCGGGAACAGGCGGTACGGACCGCCGGTCACGAGCGGAAGCCCCGGCACGACGACGATCCGGGTGTTCCACTGACGTCCGAGCGTCCGGACGCACCACCACCGCAGGACCTGGGACAGTACGACGAGCGCGAGCATCGGCCAGCCCAGCGCGGGCACGAAGGCGCGGCCGGACAGCCAGACCTCGGCCAGGCACCCGGCCAGCAGGCCGGTGTGCAGCACGACCATGAACGGGTAGTGCGCGAACCCCGACTCCCGCCCGCCGCGGGCGAGGCTCCACGCCAGGTTCCTCCTCGCGACGACCAGCTCGGCCAGCCGCTCGGCCGCGACGAGGCCGACCAGCACCGAGTACCACGCCTGGCTCACCACCTCAGCAGCACCAGCTCGGCGCAGAAGCCCGGCCCCATCGCCATCACCACGCCCCAGTCGCCCGGGGCGGCGGGCCGGGCCGCGAGCGTGTCCGCGAAGACGTGCAGCACGGACGCCGAGGACAGGTTCCCTATCTCGTGCAACGACCGCCAGGTCATCGCGAGGTCCTGCTCGTCGAGGCCGAGCACCGACTGGATGGCCTCGATGACCTTCGGCCCACCGGGGTGGCAGATCCAGCGCGCGATGTCGCCGACCTCCAGACCGTGTGGTGCCAACAGGTTCTTGACGTCGTCGGCGAGGTGCTCGCGCACCAGCTCGGGGACCTCGGCGCCCAGCACGATCTTCAGTCCGGTGCTTCCGACGTCCCACCCCATCGCGCGTTCGGAGTCCGCGTACAGGTGGCTCAGCGAGTCCACGACCTGGGGACCGGCCGTGGCGCCGATGTGCTCGGAGCCGACAGCGACGACGGCCGCGGCGCCGTCGCCGAAGAGACCCGAGGCGATCATGTTGGCAGCGCTGGGATCCTGCCGTTGCACGGTCAGCGAGCACAGCTCGACCGACACGAGCATCGCGACCGAGCCTGGCCAGCCGCGCAGGAAGTCGTGCAGCCGCGCGACTCCCGCCGCGCCAGCCAGACAGCCGAGGCCGATGATCGGGATCCGCTTCACGTCCGGCCGCAGGCCGATGCGCGCCGCGATCCGGGCGTCGAGGGAGGGCACCGCGATCCCGGTGACGGTCGTGGACACGATGAGGTCCACATCGGACGGTCGCAGTCCCGCGTCCGCGAGCGCCGCCAGTGCGGCCTCACAGCCGAGATCGACCGCGACGGAGAGGAAAGCGTCGTTGGCCGCGGTGAAACCGTCGAGCTCGTCGTACCGCTCGATGGCCAGTGCGAGGTGCCGCGACCCGACGCGGGCGCTGCTGTGGAAGCGCGAGACCACCGCGCGGGAAGCGGAGTCCGGCAGACATAATCGGGCGAACAGGTTTGTCAGCCTTGCCTGGGGGTAGCGGTGCGGCGGAAGAACTCCGTGCACCGCCGAAATTGTCGTCACCTCTGTCACGGTACGGCTTCCGCCTACACTCGGCAGATGAGCGGCACAGCGATCCACCGCCGGAAGTCGTTGCGACTACTGCAAGGTCTCGCACGCGCGTGTCATCCCCTGCCCGCTCTCGCCGTCACGGTGGTGGCGGTCCTGCTCGGGCTGGGCGCCGGGATCGACGGCCCGCGCGCCACGCTGCTCGGTGCCGCGGTGCTCACGGGCCAGCTGTCGATCGGCTGGTCCAACGACTGGATCGACGCCGCCCGCGATCACGCCGCCGGGCGCGCGGACAAACCCGCTGCCGCAGGAGAGGTTCCGGTGTCCGCGGTCGCGGCCGCCGCGGTCGCGGCGGCGCTGGCGACGGTCGTGTCGTCGTTGTCGCTGGGCTGGTTCGCCGGTGGCGTGCTGCTGCTGAGCGCCGCGGGCGGCTGGGCGTACAACCTCGGTCTCAAGAGCACCGCCTTCTCCGGTGCCGCCTACCTGTTCTCGTTCGCCGCGCTGACGATCGGCGTGCACGCGGCGGGGTCGGGTGGGACGTGGCCGCCGTGGTGGGTGCCGGTGACGGGCGCGCTGCTCGGGTTCGGGGTGCACTTCGCCAACGTGCTCCCGGATCTGCGCGCGGACGCGGAGACCGGTGTCCGGGGCCTGCCCCACCGGCTCGGTCCGCGCACGGGGGTGATCGTCATGGCGGGAGCCCTGGCCACGGCGTCGGTCGTGCTGGGCCTCGCTCCCGCCGGGGCGTCGGCGCTCTACTCGGCGGTCGTGGTGACGACCGGGGTCGCGTTGGCCGTCGTCACGACCGCCGCCGCGATCCGCGCGCCGCACAGCGCGATCGCGTTCCGGCTGACCGTCGCGATCGCGCTGCTGGACGTGGTGCTGCTGCTCACCGTGAGCACCTGACGGCTATCTTCCGTGAGGCGCGGGAGCGGCCAGGTCGCGGCTGAGCTCGCCGCGGACGGTCTCCACGAGCTCGTCCCAGCTGTCGACGAACTTGCGGACACCCTGGCGTTCCAACTCGTCGGTGACCTCGCGGTAGTCGATTCCGAGCAGCGCGATCTCGCTGAGCACGTC
>NZ_DASVFL010000287.1:0-21960 GCF_036380075.1 Lentzea sp.
ACGCGGGCGTGGCGGCGTTCGGCCTGGCGCTGACCGCGCTGGTGGTCGCCTCCGCCGTGTCGGTCCTGGTCGCGTCGCCGCTGTCGGTGTCGCGGACCGTCCGTCCCCGCACGGTGCCGCGCCTGGCCCGCTGCGGCGGGCGCTTGGAGCTGTCCGCGGTGGGCCGCTGGCCGGTCGCGCTCGACGCCGTCGACATGGTGGCGGGCTCGCCGATGTCCGTGGACGTGCCGCTGCTGAAGCCGGGAACCGTGGAGGCGGTCGACTACGCGATCCCGACCGAACGCCGGGGCGTGTTCGACGTGGGCCCGCTGACGTTGCGCCGCAAGGGTCTGGCGGGCCTCGCCCAGGCGCGCACCGTGCTCGGCGAGGTCGTGCAGGTGCGGGTCGTCCCGCGCGTCCTGCCGGTCCGCGGCCTGCCCTCCGGGGCCCGCCGGGGCCAGGTCGGCGCCGACGAACGGGTGGAGCGCGGCGGCACCGACCTGGTGGGCCTGCGCGAGTACGTGCCGGGCGACGACCTGAGGCGCCTGCACTGGGCCACGTCCGCCCGCACCGGCACGCTGATGATCCGCGAGGACGCCGACCCGGCCCGCCCGCACCTGGCCGTCCTGCTGGACGACAACGCCTCCTCCTACGCGGAGGCCCAGCGCTTCGAGGAGGCCGTCGAGGTGGCGGCGTCCCTGGTCACCTCGGCCCTGGACCAGGGCCACCCGGTGCGGCTGCTGACATCGTCCGGCAGCACCGACATCGAGGAGAACCAGGACTCGGCCCCGATCCTCGCCGCACTGGCGGACCTGGAGCTCCAGGACGCCGACGGCCGCCCGACCGTCCCGGTGCGCGACCTGGACGTGGTGGCCGTGGTCAGCGGCAGGCAGGTCCCCGCCCTGGTGCTGGAAGCGGGCCGGGCGGCCTTCGGCACCGTGCTGGTGGTGGACGAGAAGCGCCCGGTGGGGGCGGCGGGCTCGGTGCTGGTGATCACCGGCGCGAGGGCCGAGGACCTGGTGGACTCGTGGAACGCGGTGGTGGCCCGATGAGGCGCGGACAGTCCGCCGCCGGGCCGGCCGGGGTTCGGGTGCGGGCAGCGGGGCTCGGGCCGGCGCGACAGCACTGGCTGGTACGGCAGGACGGTTCAGTGAGGCAGCGCGGCGGAGCGCGACAGGACGGGCCTGTGCGGCAGCACGGGTCGGCGAGGCGGCACGGGTCGGCGAGGCGGCACGGGTCGGCGAGGCAGCACGAGCTGGTGCGGCGGTGTGGGCCCGCGATGGCGGCGGCCGCGCGGGACGGCGCGGCCGTGCTCGTGGAGCGCCGTGCCGGATACCTGACCGGTTCGGCGGCGGAGGGGTGGCGGCTCGCGCCGACCAGTCCGGCCGCTACGACACCCGGCCTCACCCCGGCGGCGCGGGCTGCTGGAGCATCCGGCTCCACCCCGGCGACGTCCGCTGCCGCCGCACCTGGTCTCGCGCCGACGGTTTCGGCTGGCCTCGTGCCCGCAGCTTCCGCTGTCGCGACACCCGGCCTCACCCCGGCCGCCTCGACCGCCGCGCGTTCCACCGGCCCACGCCCGGTGCCCGCCACTGCCGCCACACGTCCCATCGCACGCCCCATCGCGCGTTCCACGACGCCCTCGAACCCGGTGGTGGTCCGGTGAAGTACGCCTGGGTCTCCGCCCTCCTCCTCGTCGGCTCCCTCCAGCTGGCCCAGGCCTGGGACGGCGCGTTCGTCTACTTCGGACTGGCCGCGTTCACCGGCTTCCTCGCGCTGCTGCTGAAACGACTCGTCCCGGCCGGCCTGGCGGCCCTGGCCGTCATGGTCGTCGCCCTGACGGCGGGGTTCTTCGCCGCCCGAGGCGCCTCGCCTGACCGCGACCCGACGTGGGTCCTGCTCGACACCGTCCCCCGGCTCCTCACCGCGGCACGTCCGGCCCCGGCGACGCCGGAGCTCCTCGTGCCCGGCCTGCTGCTGATCATCGGCGTCTCGACGGCGACGGTGCTGTCGGTGACCAGGCGCGGCACGGCGCTGTTCGTGCCCGCGCTCGGCGCGGCGGCGCTCTACGTGTCGGCGGCGCTGCTCACCACCGGGCGCGCGGACCGGTACGGGCTGGTGGCGCTCACGCTCGTCGTGGTGCTGGCGCTGGGCTGGCTGATCATCGACCGGCGGGGGCCCGTCGTGCCGCCCGCGGCGCTGGCGACGGCGCTGGCGGCGTTGACGCTGCTGGCCTTCGTGTTGCCCACCAACGGGTTCGAGCCTCGCAAGCTCGTCACGCCACCCGTCACCGACATCTCCATCGCCAACCCGCTGCCGCAGCTCGCCGCGTGGGCCTCGCAGGGGGAGGCCGAGCTCTTCCGGATGCGCGGTCCCGAGGTGCCGGTGCGGCTGGTCACGCTCAGCCGGTACACGGGCGCGTCGTGGGAAGCGGCCGCGACCTACGGGCCGCTGGGCGTCGTCGACGCGCCGGACCTGCCCACCGGCGGCAAGTTCCAGGACGCCAGCGCCGACCTCACGATCACCGGGTTGCAGGGCGAGTGGCTGCCC
This sequence comes from Lentzea sp., assembly GCF_036380075.1. Taxonomy (NCBI): domain Bacteria; kingdom Bacillati; phylum Actinomycetota; class Actinomycetes; order Pseudonocardiales; family Pseudonocardiaceae; genus Lentzea; species Lentzea sp. The sequence goes on from NZ_DASVFL010000287.1 coordinate 2,530, forward strand.
GGCGTGGGGAAGCCGCAGGCGATCTCGCTCAGCGACGCGATGGTCGATCCGGACAGCGGGTCGCTCGTGGTCGCCGAGGGCATCAGGACCGGGCTCAGCTACACGGTGCGCGGTGTCGTGGAGACGCCGGCCGACACCGATCTCGCCGAGGCGCAGGTGCCGGACGCGACGCGGTACACGGCGTTGCCGCGGTTGCCGTTCACGCTGGCCGAGTACGCGCGGCAGGCGACGGCCAACGCGCGCACGCCGTACGAGAAGGCGGTGGCGCTGGAACAGGTCGTGCGGCTCAACCGGCGTCCGGACGCCGAGGCGCCCGTCGGGTCGTCGTACGCGCGGCTGGAGACGTTCCTGTTCGGCTCGCCGGGTGAGGCCGGGGCCGGGGCGGGTACGGCCGAGCAGTTCGCGTCGTCGTACGCGGTGCTGGCGCGGGCGGTCGGGTTGCCGACGCGCGTCGTGGTCGGGTTCCAGCCGGTGCCGGAGCAGAACGGGGAGCGGATCGTCCGCGCCGCCGACGCCACGGCGTGGCCGGAGGTGTACTTCAGCGGGTGGGGCTGGGTGGCGTTCGACCCGGTGTCCGGCAACGGAAGCGGGCCCAGTGCCGCGTCGAAGCGCGAGGTGCTGAACCGGCTCGCGTCGACCACCGCCAAGCCCACGCCGACGTCGCTGGTGTCCGTGCCGCCGCTGGTGCAGCCGACGGCCGTGCGGCCCGACGCGCAGGCCGCACCCGAGGCGTCGAAGGGGTTCCCGTTCTGGGTCTTCACCCCGGTGCTGCTCCTCGTCGCCCTGTACGTGGCACGGACCTCGCGCCGGCTGCGGCTCAGGTCCGCCGGGCCGGTGGGCGCGTGGAACGAGGTGCTGGACTCGTTGCAGCTCGCCGGGCTGAAGCCGAAGCCCAGCCGCACGGTTCCGGACGTCGGCCGCGACTGGGGCGAGGCCGGGCAACGGCTCGCCGTGCTGGTCGACCAGGCCGCCTTCGCGCCGGAGCCCGCGCAGGCCGGGCAGAGCTGGGGCCTGGCCCGGCAGGTGCGCAAGGCGGTGCGGCGCAAGGCTTCCTGGTGGCGCAGGGCGCTGTGGGCGGTCGACCCGCGGCCGTTGTTCCGGCGTTAACGAACCACCTGCGCCGCGATGCAGTTCCTGCCCGGCACCTTGAGCAACGCCTCGCACAGGCCCGGCGCGACGACCGACGGGAACGGGCCGATCCAGATGAACTGGCTGAACCGGGTGTCGTCGGGGACGATCGCGGAGCAGACGTCGTCACGCCTGCTCAGGAACGCGGTCTGGCCCCGCAGCGCGGGGTTCGCGCTTTCCCGGTACTTCACCCACAACGACTCGTAGTCGACCAGCACCTTGACGTCCTCCGCCGGCATCGCGCCCTCCAGCGAGTGCAGGACGAGGACGGACGAGCCGGGATCGCACGGCATGTCGGAGTATTCGAGCTCGACGGGCTCGTTGCGGGGTGTGGCCGACGCGGTCGTGCCGGCGGGTGTGGACGGTTCCAGGCCGCCACCGATGAGCAGGCCAATGCCGATCCCGACGACGAGCGGGACGGCTGCCAGCGCTACGAGTGTTCGGCGGTTGTGACCACGTGCGAACAACGGTGGGCCGGCGTATCGAGCGCTCTGCACGCGGGGGACCGTACGCCAGTCCGTGCACGCGCAACAACGGGGCCTCGAAACGTCAGTTCTTGTTGGCGCAGACCTTCGCGGAGCTGCCGCGTTCACCGTTGTACCCGAATGCCGCGATCTGGAAGCAACGCCGCGAACCGCCGCCGTCCTCGATCACGTACGTCGTGCCGCCACCGGTCACGCGGGTCACCGCGACCGGTTTCGCGCCGGTCACGTCGATCACCACGAACTCGGCGCGCCCGCCGCTCGGGTCGCTCCATTCGAGCTCGATCGTCCTGCCCTCGTACTGCGCGCGTTTGAGCACGGGGATGAACTTCGGGTCGGCGTTCGGCGGCGGGCCCGCGTCCACCGACTCCGACGTCGGCACCGGGATCGTCGTGGTCGTGACCGGCGGCTGGGACTGCTGCCGGTCGTCCGGGCGGTTGAGGACCATCCCGGCCACGACGCCGCCGACCACCGCGACCACGGCGAGCAGCGCGAGCACACCGCCGCGCTTCGACTTGCGGACCGGCGCCGTCATCGGTTCCGGCGGCGGCAGGTCGACCGTCGGCAGCACCGCGACCGGAGGCGGGGGAGGAGGTGGCACGACGGGATCGTTGCGGCGGTAGGTCAGGTCCTCGAGCCTGCCGCGCCACGAGTCGTCGGGTTCCTGCTCCGGTTCCGGTTCTGGTTCCGGCTCGGGGACGTAGCCGCGCGGGCCGAAGCCGGGAGCCTCGGTCGGGCCCTCCGGGAAGAACTCCGCGCGCTCGCCCAGCATCGCCGTGGAGTCCGGGTCCACAACGGACACCGCCGTGCCGGAGCGCACCGCCGCCAGCGCGTCGCGCAGCTCCAGCGCCGAGCCGTAGCGGGCGGCGCGGTCCTTGCGCAGACAGCGGTTGATGACGGCCACGAGCGACGCGGGCACGTCGAACCGGGTCAGCGCACGGGGTTCGGAGCCGCTGACGCGGCCGACGTAGGACAGCAGCGTGTCCTCGTCCGGGTTGTCCGAGGCGAACGGCGGTTTGCCCTCCAGCAACGTGAACAGCGTCGAGCCGAGCGACCAGATGTCGTCGGCGAACGACGGAGTGGTGCCCTCGATCATCTGCGGGGCCGCGTGCCGGTAGCTGACCATCTGCAGCGACGCGGAATGGCCCGCGTCGGCGCCGCGCGCGATGCCGAAGTCGGCGAGCACGTAGGAAGTCGGGAGCACCAGGACGTTCTGCGGCTTCACGTCGCGGTGCAGGATGCCCTGCCCGTGCGCGAACGCCAGCGCGTCGGCCACGGCGATGCCCGCCGCCACCACGTCCGTGACGGGCAACGGGCCCATGGCGCGCAACCGGTCGTGCAGCGAGCCGCGTTCGTAGAACTCCATGACGATGCACGGACGGCCGTCGGGAAGCGTGCCGGTGTCGAGCACCGTGACGATGTGCGGGTGCTGGCGGCCGAGCTCGACGGTGATCGCCAGCTCGCGGCGGAACCGCGCCACCGTCGCCGGGTCGGTCACCTGGAGGACCTTGACGGCGACGTCGCGGCCGAGACCGTCCTGGCGGGCCCGGTAGATCGTGCCCTCGCCGCCCTGGGCGATCACGCGGAAACCGCTGTAGCCGGGCAGCGCGATCTCGGGCGACTGCGGAGCGCCCTGCGCGGGCGCCCAGGCCATCAGGTCGTCTTCCACCGGCGGATCCTATCCCGGAGCGGTCACCTCACCGCTGGACGTTCGCCGGGGAAGCCCCTGGGGTTCAGTCGCCGACCACCTTCACCTGGAACCCCAACGCCTGCAGCATCCCGGTCAGCATCACGCGGGTGTTGTCCTCGGCGCGCTTGAGCAGTTCCGACTGCTTCGCCGCCTCCGCGAGCTTGGCCTCCGCGGCGACGTAGAACTTCTGCTGGTCCGGAGGTTCCGCGAGGGCCTGCAGGTCGTTGAGGAGACCGCGTTCCTGGCTGAAGACGTAGGACTTGTCGTGGTGCATGTTCGGTTTGTCGAGCTGGGGCTCGGGCAACCGGAGCTCGACGGTCTTGCCGTCCGGCGAGACGACGAGACCGTCGTCCTTCAACGTCGAGAAGTCGACGTAGGCGTTGACGGACCCGGCCGCGACGAACAGCGTGCGTTCACCGGCGAGCGCCGCGGGTACCCACTTCACGTCGTTCTCGATGTCGAGCACGACCTGGAACTCGCCCGCCGCGGCGTGGAACTGGCTGAGGTCGCGGACCGACTTCAGCACCGCCGGCTGGCTGCGGTCGATCGTCTCCTCCTCGCCGGCCTGGCCGAAGGGCTTGAACTGACCGAAGGCGAACACCGCCGCACCGAGGACGATGAGAACGGCTGCGACCAAGGCTCCACGCGTCATCCAGCGCCTGTACACCTCGCAGGAGTACCCGTGAGGTGATGCGCGCACACGGTCCGTATGGGCTAATCGACCCGTGCGGAATCAGTTCCGTGTCCACGTGGTTGGCTTGGACGAGACTGGAACGAGTGCTTCAGGAGGCGTGCGGTGGACCCGGAGAACCTGTACGAGGTGGACTCGGAGGTGCCGGACCTGACAGGCGCGGTGTTGCTGCACCACTTCGAGGGCTTCATGGACGCGGGCGCCGCGGGCCGGCTGCTCGCCGAGCACCTGCTGGAGACCCTGGAGAGCCGTGTCGTCGCCCGCTTCGACATCGACGGCCTGATCGACTACCGCTCGCGCCGCCCGCTGATGACCTACGCGACCGACCACTGGGAGGACTACGCCGCCCCGGAACTGGTCGTGCACCTGCTCTGGGACAGCGCCGGCCACCCGTTCCTGCTGCTCAAGGGCCCTGAGCCGGACCGCGGCTGGGAGGCGTTCATCGAGGCCGTGCGCTCGCTCATCGACCGGTGGGGAGTCCGTCTGACGCTGGGCTTCCACGGCATTCCGATGGGCGTGCCGCACACACGGCCGTTGAACGTCATCGGTCACGCGACGCGTCCCGAGCTCGTGTCGGAGTACCAGCCGTTCTTCAACCGCGTGCAGGTGCCGGGCAACGTGTCGGGCCTGCTGGAGTTCCGCCTCGGCCAGGCGGGCCACGACGCGATGGGCTTCGCCGCCCAGGTGCCGCACTACCTCGCGCAGTCGCAGTACCCGACCGCCGCCGTGACGCTGCTGGACGCCGTCGCCCGCGCCACCGGCCTCGCGCTGCCGATCGGCTCGCTGATCGAGGCGTCCCAGGCCGCCGACGCGGAGATCCACCGCCAGGTCGCGGAGTCGGAGGAGGTCGCGCAGGTGGTGGAAGCGCTCGAGCGGCAGTACGACGCCTTCATCCAGACTGTCGGCACCACCGACATCCCCAGCGCGGACGAACTGGGCGCCGAGTTCGAACGGTTCCTGGCCGAGCAGCAGCGTCCGCCGGACCACCTGTAGGAGCTCCCCGATGGCCACCTGGGACGACGTGCACCGGATCGCCACCTCCATGCCCGACGTCACGGAGCGGGTCCGGGAGGGCGTCGTCGACTGGAGGGTCAGGGAGAAGCTGTTCGTCTGGGAACGGCCGCTGCGGGGGACAGACCTCGCGGCTCTCGGTTCCTCCGCGCCGTCCGGGCCGATCCTGGCGGCGCGGGTGCCGGACCTGGGGGCCAAGGAGGCGCTGCTGGCCTCGGACGAGGCGGTCTACTTCACGACGCCGCACTTCCAGGGGTACCCGGCGATCCTGGTGCGGCTGGAGCACATCGGGGTGGGGGAGCTGGAGGAGCTGATCGTGGAGGCCTGGCACGCGCGGGCCCGGCGCCGGTAGGACCGGGCTCGTGGAGTTCTTCTGCTTTCACCGCGACCGGCCAGGTTCGCTGCCGTTGCGCGAGCGGCTCGTCGAGGAGCACTGGGCGTACATGGACCGCTTCGAGCTGATCGCCCGCGGCCCCACGTTCTCCGGCGGCGTGCTCAGCGGCAGCGTGCACGTCGTCGCCGTGCCGGACGCGGCCGCGGCGCGGGCGTTCGCGTTCGACGAGCCCGGTTACCAGGCCGGTGCGTACCGGGACGTGCTGGTGCGGCGGTGGCGCAACGTGCTCGGGCGGACGATGTGGGACTTCCCCGGTGGCCGCGAGGGCGGCGGCCATCTCGTCATCGGACTGGCGGAGGGCGAGCCGGCCGACCTCGTGCCGCGGCGCCCCGACGACCTGGTCGCGTACGGGCCGTTGCTGTCCGACGACGGCACCGCCTGGCTGGGCACGGCGGCGCTGGTCAGGTCGGACGACCCCGCGTCGGTGCTGACCCGCGACCGGTACGACGCCGTCGAGGTCCACGAGTGGGAATTCGGCGGCCGCCGTTAGAGCTTCGCCGTGGTCGTCACGGTCGCGTGCCGCGGGAACAGCGTCCCGGTCAGGAATTCGCGCGTCGCCGGGTCCGGGTCGGCGCACGCGTCCACGACCACGGTGATCGCGCAGTCGCGGTCCATCTCCTCCCGCACAGTGCTCAGGACGACACCACTCGTGCTGATGCCGGCCAACACGAGCGAGGTGATCCCTCGGTTCGTGAGCTGGGCGTCGAGTTCAGTGGTGGTGAATGCACCGACACGCGTCTTGCGGACGTGGATGTCGCCGTCCGACGGACTGAGCGCGGAGTGGATCCGGGTGTATGGCGAGTCGGTGTGCATCGCGGCCTGGCGGCCGGGCGTCACGAGCGCGGCCATCATGCTGGTCGGCGGGATCGCGACACCAGGCCGGAGACGCGGTCCGGCAACGCCTCGGCGCCCGGGGATGCGGCCGACGATGCCGGTCCGGTAGTCCATCACCGGCAGTGCGGTGTTCTCGAACGTCATGTCCGCAGGCCTTTCAGGGACTTGTCGACCACGTTGATGATCAGGAAAAGCAGGCTCACGCCGATCAGGAACACCGTCAGGTCGTGCAACCCGGCGGTGTCCACCCGTGAGCCGAAGAGCAGTCCCTGCACGACGGAGGAGACGATCGCGCCGAGGTAGCCGAACGTGCGCAGCAGTCCCGCCGAGGCACCGACGTTCGCGGGATCCGCCTGCCGGTACACGGCGTTCTGGAGCGAGAGGCTGTTGAGCCCCTGGGGAACCCCGGCCACCAGCGCGATCGCCAGGAGCATCCACAAAGGACTGGACGGGTGCAGTGCGAGCACCAGTCCGCAGACGGCGACCTGGGTGGCGGAGGCCACGACCAGCTTGGCGCGCACCGTCCCGCTGCGGCCGGTCAGGGCTGCCACGGCCATGCTGGTGAGGAACAACGGCAGCAGCACGAGACCGGTCTGCCCCGCAGACAGGCCACGGCTCGCGCTCAGCCATTGCGTGAACCCGTAGAGGAAGCTGTACGACACGATCCACGCGAGCAACGCGCGGACGTAGGTGATCAGCAGCGGGACGTTGAGGCGCCGCGGTCCGGCCGCGGGCCTGCTCTCGGAACGGCGCGGGGACTCGTCGCGCGGGAAGTACCGCCACCCCAGCACGAACGCCGCCAGCGCCAGCGGCACGTTGATCGCCAGGGTCGTGCGCCAGCCGCCGACGTCGACGAGCAGGCCGCCCAGCGGGGGACCGATGACCGCGACGGTCTGGGTGGAGATCGCCAGGATCGTGAGCACGCCGCCGGGGCTGTCCTCGCCGGTGCGGTCGGCCTCGTCGCGCAGCAGCCGCATCGCGGCGGGGTAGCCCGCGCAGGTGCCGAGGCCCAGCAGCACGCGGGCCACCACCAGCACCAGCAGGTTCGGCGCGAGGGTGCCGAGCACGCCCGCGACGCCGACCAGGGCCGTGGCGGGCAGGAACAGCCTGCGCGGCCCGTAGGTGTCGATCAGCCGGCCGGTCACCGGCTGCCCGATCGCGGTGGCCACGTACAGCGCCGTGATCAGCCACGCCGTGCGCGAGGGGGGTTCGCCGAACGCGAGGCCGATCGGCACCAGCGCGACCGACAGGATCGTCGAGTTGACCGGGTTGAGGACCGCGCCCGCGACCAGCGGGGTGATCAGGCGGCGGTCGAAGCCGCTCACTCGTCCACCACGCGCTCCAGCAGCGTGACGGCCTCCTCGATCACCTGGCGCTCGGCCTCGGTGAACCGCTGCGCGAGCGCCTCGGTCAGCCACTCGATCCGCTGCGCCCGCGCGCCCCGGGCGGCCGCACGACCGGCTTCGGTGAGCGTGATCAGCGTGCGCCGCCCGTCGTCCGGGTCGGGGGCGCGCTCGATCAGGCCCTGCTCGTGCAGGGTGCCGAGCGTCTTGGCCATCGACTGCGGCTTCACGCGCTCGGCGCCGGCCAGCCGGCTGGCGGTCGACGGCTCGTCCAGCAGCAACAGTCTGGCCAGCGCGGACGCCTGGGGTGCGCTGAGGTCGTGCACCGACGACTCGTCCTGGAGCTTGCGGCGCAGCCGCTGGACGAAGACGCGCAGGCGCTGGTTGAGCACGGCGGGGTCGGTCACAGTAGACAGCCTAGGCTGAACAGTTCGAACTGAACAGTCTGGGCTGTCTATCAGTAGCGGACGAACCGGTAGTGCAGTCCCGAGCTCGACTCCTGCCACTCACCGATCTCGACCGGCTCGCGGTCCACGGCGGGCGCGTAGGTGTCGCCCTCGAACTCCTCGCGGATCTCCGTCACCTCGACGCGGTCGGCGAACGGCAGCGTCGCCGCGTAGACCGCCGACCCGCCGATCACCCACAGGTCACCGGTGACCTCCTGCAAGGCCACGTCGAGGGAGTCGAACGTCTCGGCGCCCTCCTGCGGCGTCCGCGACAGCACGAGGTTGCGCCGGCCGGGCAACGGGCGGAAGCGCGGTGGCAGCGACTCCCACGTGCGGCGTCCCATCAGGACCGCCGCGCCCGCGGTGATCTCCCGGAAGTGCCTCATGTCCTCCGGGACGTGCCACGGGATGGCGTTGTCGCGGCCGATCACGCCGTTCGCGGCCTGGGCCCAGACCAGCCCGATCACACCGCCACCGGCGCCTTGATGCCGGGGTGCGGGTCGTAGCCGACGATCTCGAAGTCCTCGTAGGCGTAGTCGAACAGCGACGCCGCCGGTGCCGTCCTCAGTGCCGGGAACTCCCGTGCGTCGCGGCTGAGCTGGAGCTCCACCTGCTCGACGTGGTTGTCGTAGATGTGGCAGTCGCCGCCGGTCCAGAGGAAGTCGCCGACGCCGAGCCCGGTCTGCTCGGCGATCATGTGCGTCAGCAGCGCGTAGGACGCGATGTTGAACGGCACGCCGAGGAACAGGTCCGCGCTGCGCTGGTAGAGCTGGCAGGACAGCTTGCCCTCGGCGACGTAGAACTGGAAGAACGCGTGGCACGGCGGCAGCGCCATGTTCGCGATCTCGCCGACGTTCCAGGCGGAGACGATGATCCGGCGCGAGTCCGGGTTCGTCCGCAACGTCCGGAGGACCTCGGCGATCTGGTCGACGTGCCCGCCGTCCGGGGTCGGCCACGAGCGCCACTGCACGCCGTAGACCGGGCCGAGCTCACCCTCGGGGGACGCCCACTCGTCCCAGATGGACACGCCGTGGTCCCGCAGCCACTGCACGTTGGAGTCGCCGCGCAGGAACCACAGCAGCTCGTACGCGATCGACTTGAAGTGCACCTTCTTCGTCGTGATCAGCGGGAAGCCCGCGGCGAGCGGGTAGCGCAGCTGGTGGCCGAAGATCGACCGCGTGCCGGTGCCGGTGCGGTCCTCCTTGCGCACGCCCTCCTTCAGAACGTGGCGGAGCAGGTCTTCGTACTGCGTATCGGGCATGCCTGAACCCTAACCAGCTCCAGCGGTCTGACGAAGTAAGGTCCGCCACGTCGCTTCGAGCGCGTCCATCAGAACCTCGTCATGTCCGGGCTGAGCCCCAGCTTGAGCATCGAGTACGTCTCCAGCATGCGGCGCGACACCACGGTGTGCTGCGCCGCCACGTGCGCGTCCCGCAGGCAGCGCTGCAGCGCCGACGACTCGAACACCGAGCTGCCGCCGCCCGCCGCGAACGCCTTCTGCGCCACCTCCGTGGCCTCGCCCGCCGCGAACGAACAGGCGAGCCGCAGCCGTGCCTTCACGGCGTCCGGCGCCTGCTCGGCGTGGACCGCGTGGTCCCAGGCCGCGCTCAGCGCCTCGTGCAGGAACGCCGTGGCCGCGGACAGCCGTGCCTCCATCAGCGCGATCTCGATCTGCACGCCGGTCTGCTCGGCGAGTCGGGTGGTCGCGTACTGAGGGGTTTTCTCGCCTGCCAGCGCCTCGATCTCGTCGATCGCCCGCCGGGCCACGCCCAGGCACACGGACGCGACGCCCACGGCCAGGAAGCTGAAGTACGGGAAGATCGTGACCGGTCCCTCGATGCCGGGTGTGCTGCCGATCGGCCAGATGGCCCGGCGCGCCGGCAGGAACGCTTCAGCGACCGAGAACTCGTGCGAACTGGTGGCGCGCAGGCCGGCGGAGTGCCAGGTGTCGTGGATGGTCACGTCGGCTCGGGGATACACGGCCAGACGCGGGCCCTCGGGCGTGAACGTGCCACCGATGACCCACGAGGAGTACGCCACGGCGCTGCCCCAGCCCCAACGGCCGGTCACGCGGTAGCCGCCGTCCGCCGCCACTGCCTTGCCCAATGGCGCCGCGGTGCCGGCGATCAACGCGCGCGGGTCGCCGAAGACCTCGTCGGCGGCGTCCGTCGGCAGGTACCACGCGAGCGACGACGAGGTGGTGGTCGTCATCGCGGTCCAGCCCGTGGAGGCGTCGGACCGGGAGAGCTCCTGGACCTCGCGGCTCCACTCGGGCAGCCCGGTCTCCGCGCCGCCGTAGCGCTTCGGGGCGATCATGCGGTGCACGCCGGAGTCGACGAGCGCGGTCAGCACCGGTGCGGTCAGGGCGCGCTGCTGCTCGGCCGCCGGGGCCTCGGCGCGGATCAGGGCGTGGAGGTCCATGCGGGCGATCCTGCTCGACCGGCTAGAGCTTGGCGAGCGCCTCAACGAGTGGCTTGAGCTCGGGGACGTCGCCCGCCTCGGCGAGCGACGCGGTGAGCACCTCGTCGTGCGTCGGGCGCGCGTCGGCGAGCAGCGCGTGGCCTTTCTCGGTGACCTCCGTGTAGATGCCGCGCCGGTCGGTGGGGCAGAGGTAGCGCGACAGCAGGCCGCGGTCCTCCAGCCTCGTGACCAGCCGCGTCGTCGCCGACTGGCTGAGCACCACGGCGTTGGAGAGCTGGTTCATCCGAAGGTGGAACCCGTCCTGGCGGTTGAGCACGTCGAGAACGGTGTACTCGCTGACCGAGAGCTCGTGGGCCTTCTGGAGCGCTCGTTCCAGGCGGTCCTCGATGCGCGCGTGCAACGCCGCGAGCGTGCGCCAGCCCTGTGCGCGCGCCTGGACGGCGTCGTCGTCCAGTGACATGGATCAACCCTTCTCGAATAGACAGCGTCTGCAACTATTGCGTACGCTTGTAATCGTCTTCAGCAAGTCTACCGGGGAGAGACATGGATCTGTCGGGACGCACGGCACTCGTGACGGGTTCGACCGCGGGCATCGGCTTCGCGACCGCCGAGGGCCTGCTCAAGGCGGGTGCCTCCGTGGTCGTCACCGGACGCACCGAGGAGCGCGTGGCTGAGGCCGTCGGCAAGCTCGGCGCTCACGGCCAGGTGCGCGGCGTCGCGGCCGACCTCGCGACCGCCGAGGGCACGGCCGAGCTCGTCGCGCAGGTGCCCGACGTGGACGTGCTCGTCAACAACCTGGGCATCTTCGGCGCGAAGCCGGTGTTCGAGATCGACGACGCCGAGTGGCAGCGGTTCTTCGACACCAACGTCATGTCGGGTGTCCGCCTCGCGCGGCACTACACGCCCCGCATGGTCGAGCGCGGCTGGGGGCGGGTGATCTTCGTGAGCAGCGAGTCGTCCGTCTTCACGCCCACCGAGATGGTCCATTACGGCATGACGAAGACCGCGCAGCTCGCGATCTCCCGCGGCATGGCCCAGGAGGTCAAGGGCACCGGCGTGACGGTGAACTCGGTGCTGCCCGGCCCGACGCTCACGCCGGGCGTCGAGGAGTTCATCCGCGACCGCGTGGGCGAGGGCGGCGAGGCGGAGTTCGTCCGCACCGAACGCCCGACCCTGCTGCTGGGCCGGCTGATCCGCCCGCACGAGGTCGCGAACCTCATCACCTACGTCGCGTCGGACCTGTCGTCCGCGACGACCGGAGCCGCGTTGCGCGTCGACGGCGGCACCGCTCCGACGCTCATCCCCTGACACCAGTGAGGATTTCGCTTTGAACAACGTGCAGCTCAACAACGGCGTCTCCATGCCCCAGCTCGGCTTCGGCGTCTGGCAGGTGCCCGACGCCGACGCCACGCCCGCCGTCGCGGAGGCGTTGGCGGCGGGCTACCGCAGCATCGACACCGCGGCCGCCTACGGCAACGAGCGCGGCGTCGGCGAGGCCGTCGCGCAGTCCGGCGTGGCCCGCGACGACGTCTTCGTGACCACCAAGCTCTGGAACGCCGACCACGGCCACGACTCGGCGTTGCGCGCGTTCGACACGTCGATGGAGAAGCTCGGGCTCGACGTGCTCGACCTGTACCTGATCCACTGGCCGACGCCCGCCCGCGACCTCTACGTCGACACGTGGAAGGCGTTCGTGGAACTGCAGAAGGAGGGCCGCGTCCGCGCGATCGGCGTCTCCAACTTCCAGCCCGCGCACCTGCGGCGGCTGATCGACGAGACCGGCGTCGCGCCCGCGGTCAACCAGGTCGAGCTGCACCCGTACCTCCAGCAGGCCGAGCTGCGCGCGTTCCACGCCGAGCACGGCATCCAGACCGAGGCGTGGTCGCCGCTCGGCCAGGGCGGCGAGCTGCTCGCCGACCCGGTGGTCGCGGAGATCGCCGCGCGCCACGGCCGATCGGCGGCCCAGGTCGTGCTGCGCTGGCACCTGCAGATCGGCAACGTCGTGATCCCGAAGTCCGTGACGCCGTCGCGGATCCGGGAGAACATCGCGGTGTTCGACTTCGAGCTGGCGGAGGAGGAGCTCGCCGCTCTGTCCACTCTGGACCGCGGTGGGCGCATCGGCCCGAACCCGGACGAGCTCAACTAGTCACGAACGACGCCGGGCTGTCGGCTCGTGTCGCAAGCCGCGATGCGGACCGGCAGCTCTTAGAATATTTCGATGTCCGACGAGCACGAGTATGACATCGCAGTCTCTTTCGCGGGCGAGCAACGCGACTACGTCGAACGCACGGTGGAGGCGGCGAAAGCCGCAGGCCTCAGGGTCTTCTACGACCGCGACATGACGGTCGAATGGTGGGGGAAGAACGTTCTCGTCGAGCAGCGGAAGGTGTACGGATCGCGTACACGCTTCTTCGTGCCGTTCATCTCAACCGAGTACCTTGAGAAGCCATACCCGCGCGATGAACTCGACGCTGCGATGCTCACCGCGGTCAAGCAGGGTAACGGTTACATCCTGCCGGTGCTCATGGGTGATGTCGTGGTGCCTCCGGAGCTGTTGCATCCGCATGTCGTGTACCTCAGGTCAGACGGCTACACGCCAGAGCGATTGGCGGACGCGCTGTGCGAGAGGGTCGGCCTCGCAGTTGACGCTGGGCAGGTACCGCGTGACGTGGCATCCGTGGTGCAGTCCGTGTTGACATTGCCGATGCCGAAAGTCGTGCCGTCCGGTTTCAGCAGGTACGCCGAGTTGAACTCGGTGTTCGACTACCTGGTCGGGCAGTTTCAGGTCGCCGTGCCTCAACTCGAGTCCGTCGGATTCCACATGCAAGCGCGTGCGACGGACGATCGTCTCAAGATCCGAATCGAGCGCGGGGACAAGACGGTCTACTCGTTGGACATCGTCAAGGCGAGCGGGCACCACGACGGGCAGCTGGTCTTCAGTCCGGACGGCAGTTGGACCGGCTCTTCGGGAAGCATGATCGCTACAGCTGAGCCGTTCTTCGACGCGCAGGCCGGCGCGGCGAAGCTGAGATTGTTGGACCTCTCCTTGCTCGGCCACTTCAGTGCGGGGCAGCAAGTGTTCACCAAGGAGGAGTTCTTCCAGCGGTTGTGGGCTCACATAGTCGAGCAGCTCGAACGAGCCTAGGACAGCACGAAGCCCCGGTCCGCCTCTCCCGCGGCCCGGGGCTTCGCCGGCGACGAACCCGAAGGACTCAGGTTCGCATGTCCGTCAGGCCCGCATCACCGTGGCGATCGGGATCCGCGCCGCCCGCACCGCGGGGATGAGCCCGCCGAGCACACCGGCGACGAGGCCCGCGACCACGCCCGCGACCCCCGCCTCCCACGGGAAGGCGGTGCCCTGCAACGACGGGAAGCGGCCGCCGAACATCATCAGCGCCACCTGGAGGCCGCCCGCGCCCGCGCCGATCGCCAGCGCGGCCGTCAGCAGCCCCGTCAGCAACGTCTCGGCGAGCACGATGCCCGCGAGCAGCATGCGGGACATGCCCACCGCGCGGCGCAGCGCGAACTCCTCGACGCGTTCGCCGACGGTCGCGAGGCCGACGTTCAGGATGCCCGCGACGCCGATCAGCAGCACCAGGAACGCCATGCCGAGGAAGATCAGCCGCATGATCCGCAGCTCGGACTCCATGCGCTCCTTGGAGTTGACCGGCTCGAAGTGGACCTGCTCCTGCGTCAGGCCGGCACCGGTGAGCTTCGCCTGCAGCAGCCGCTGGAGGTCCTGCGAGCCGGGCTGCAGGTAGACCTCGAGCTGGGTGGGACCGCCGCGCAGCCTGCTCATGGCCTCGCTGCTCGACTCGGCCGCCGCGGGCATCCAGGTGCGCAGCTCGTCGAGGCGCATGTACACGCGCGGCTGGGAGCTCCCGTCGTCCACGACGCCGATGATCTGCGGCGTCACGTGGTGCGTCGCTCCCTCGATCATCATCTCGCCGGGGATCCGGTACTGGGTGAGGCCGGTCGCGGCCTCCTGGTTCAGCACGATCCTGGGGGCGAGCGACGGCGCGGTCGCGAACTCGAGCCAGCTGCCGGAGACCGGCCGGAAGGGCTTGAACGGGATGATGTCGCCGGTCAGCGCGACCATGTTGACCTCGATGGCCTGGCCGTCGGGCTTCTTCTCCTGCGGCTTCTCCTCCTCGCAGCGGCCGCTCCTGTCGCAGTACACCACCGGGCCGTCGTAGCGGTCGCCGCCGCGGTTGGCGTACTTGAACGGCGAGCCGCCCTCGTTGATCGGGCGCACGCCGGGCTCGCCGATGATCGCCTGCGAGCTGACCGCGGCGACCGCGTCCCGGCGGCCCTTCACCGTGCTCTCGACGATGCCCGCCGCGCCCTTCTCGCCGGGGATGTAGCCCCTCACCGTGCCGTCCTTGCCCGACTGGAGCTCGACGTCGGTGAGCATCGCGCGTTCGGCGATCTCGGACCCCGCCTGCACCGCCACGACCGCGAGGACGCCGAGGAACAGCGACACCATCGACAGGAACGTGCGCAGTTTCCGGGCGCGGATGCCCTGTCCGCCGATGACGAGGGCGGACCGGAACTTACCGGAGAACATCAGTTGAACCGCCCGTCGCGCAGCTCCATCACGCGGCCCATCTTGCGCGCGTGGTCGTGGTCGTGCGTGACCAGCACGAGGCCGCAGCCCTGCCTGGTCGTGTTGAGCAGCACCTCGACGACGAGGTTGCCGGTCTCGGTGTCGAGCGCGCCGGTCGGCTCGTCGGCCAGGATGATGCGCGGCCGGCGGACCAGCGCGCGGGCGATCGCGACGCGCTGCTGCTCACCACCGGAGAGCCTGGTGGGCTTGGACTTCGCGAGGTGCGCGATGCCGACCTGCTCCAGTGCGTCCATGACCTGCTGCTTGCGCTTGCGCCGCGCGGACCAGCCCTGGCCGTTCACCAGCGCCATGGCCACGTTCTGCGCCGCGGTGAGGTGCTTGAGCAGGAAGAAGCGCTGGAACACGAACCCGAACTCCGCGCTGCGCAGCGCCGCCGCCCTGCGTTCGGGGAGCTTCGTGATGTCGTTGCCGTGCAGGAGGTACTGACCTTCGTCGGCGCGGTCGAACAGGCCGATCAGCGACAGCAGCGTCGACTTTCCCGAACCCGAACGGCCGAGGATCGCGACGCTCTGTCCCGGGTGGACGGTGAGGTCCACACCGGACAGGATCGTGCGCGGTTCCTCCTGTCCCTTCAGCACCTTCGTGATGCCCTGGAGATGCAGCAGCGGTGTCACCGCGGTGACCTGTGGGTGGGTCATCACGGTCCCGTCGGCTTGGACTGGTCGCCGCCCTGCTGCGGTTCCGGCAGGTTCGGGCCGGGCACCGCCAGCTCCTCGTCGCCGGTGAGGCCCGACTTCACCTCGACGACCTTGCCGTCGGTGAGACCGAGCACCACGTCGACGGTGCGGCGCGAGCCGTCGGGCTGCAGGACGTCGACCTTGCCCTTGCCCTGCTGACCGGCGACGGCCTCGACCGGGACGACCAGCGCCTGCGCGGACTTGCCGGTCGTGACCTCGATGGACGCGGTGGCGCCGTTGATCATCTGCACGTCAGCGGGAGCGGTGCAGACGATGCGCAGGCCGGTGGACGCGCTGGGCGTCTGCGGCTGCTCGTCGTTCTTCGGCGGCTGAGGTGCCTGCGGGGCGCCCGTGCCCTGCGTCTTGGTGTCCGGCGTGACCGGGGGCTTCTCCGGGACGGTGCCCTGCGGCAGCGCCGCGATCGTGCCGAGCACGGTGCACGGGAACGGTCCCGGCCCGTTCTTGATCTGCGCCGTCACGTCGGTGAGCGCGCCGCTGATCTTGTAGGCCTGCGAGCCGTCGATGTCGGCGACCAGCGCGTACCCGACGTGCCTGGCCGACGCGATCGGCATGCCCGCCGTCACCGTCGCCTTGTCGTCGACGAGCCGTCCGCCGAACGTCGAACCGGCGGGGGCCTCCACGTAGTTCGGGGCGCCGTCCTTCCACACCGTCGCGACCCGCGTGGGCTTGGTCGGCGTGCCGTTCGGCGTCTGGACGTCGAAGTACCGCACCTGCCCCGCCACCGGCGCGACGAGCCCGAACGTCGGGTTCATCTCGACCTTGCCCGCGATGCCGAGCTTGGTGGTCAGGTCCTGCTTGGTGGGCTTGACCTTGGTCATCGTGGTGCCGCGCGGAGCCAGCTCCGGATCGGCCTGGTCCGGACCTGACGGACTGCACGCAGCCACGCCCACCGTGACCAGCGCGCACAGCGGCGCGAGAAGGATTTTGCGCACGAACGTCCCCCATGTCGTTTCAAGCAACCTATCGATAAGGACACCCGATCGGGTGCAGAGGTTGCATCGGACTTTCGGCCGATCCCGCATCGACCGCCTGGCCACGGGTATACGGCCGTTGACCGGAAGGAGAACGTCTGTGAATGCGCTTGCCGTGGTGACCGGTGCGTCCAGCGGGATCGGGTACGAACTGGCGAAGGTCTTCGGGGACAACGGCTTCGACCTCGTGGTCGTCGCGGAGGACGAGAGGATCAGCGACGCCGCGTCCCAGCTCGCGTTGCGGTGCGGGGGAGTGCGGGTCGAGGCGGTGAGGGCCGACCTGACCTCGTACGACGGCGTCGAGACGGTGGTCAGCGCTCTGCGGGCGAAGGGCGCGCCGGTGGACGTGCTCGCGGTGAACGCGGGTGTCGGCGTCGGCGGTGACTTCGTGCGCGACACCTCGCTCGACGACAACCTGGAGATCGTCGACCTGAACGTGCGCTCGTCCGTGCACCTCGCGCACCGCCTGCTCGGCGGCATGGTGGACCGCGGGGAGGGCAAGGTCCTCTTCACGTCGTCCATCGCCGCGACCGGACCGGGTCCGTTCCACTCCGTCTACGCCGCCTCCAAGGCCTTCCTGGCGTCGTTCGCGCAGAGCCTGCGCGAGGAGCTGCGCGGCACGGGTGTCTCGGTGACCACGCTGATGCCGGGCCCGACGGACACCGAGTTCTTCGACCGCGCGGGAATGCAGGACACCAAGGTCGCCACCGGCGACAAGGACGACCCCGCCGAGGTCGCGAAGCAGGGCTTCGAGGCGTTGATGAAGGGCGACGACCACGTGGTGGCCGGGTCGCTCAGGAACAAGGTCCAGGCCGTCGCCGGCAGGGTGGCGCCCGACCCCGTCAAGGCGAAGGTGATGAGGAAGATGACCGAGCCGGGTTCGGCGGAGTCCTGACGGGTACTCGCGCCCCATGACCCGGACCAACCACGGCCACGACGCCGCGAGCTCGGAGGTTCCGCCCGCGTGACGCGCATTCAGCAGGCCTACGGAGAGGGCCGGCCACTGCCCGGTTACCTCATGGCCATCGGCAGCTACGCGACCCTGGTCGGCGTCGTCGCGGCAGTCGGGCGCCTCACCGGCGTCCGGCTGCCCCGGCGGTTCTCGTGGAGCGACACCGCCCTCGTCTCCGTCGCGACGCACAAGGCGAGCCGCCTGCTCACCAAGGAGGCGGTGACGAGCCCGCTGCGGGCGCCGTTCACGCGCTACGAGGAACCGGCGGGCCACGCCGAGCTCAAGGAGTCGCCTCGCGAGGACAGCGCGGCCCGGCACGCCATCGGCGAGCTGGTCACGTGCCCGTTCTGCGCGGGCGTGTGGATCGCGAGCGGGCTCACGGCTGGCCTGGTGTTCGCACCGAGGACGACCCGTCTGGTGGCGACCGCCCTTACGGCCGTCGCCGCGTCGGACACGCTGAACCTGGTGTACGACAAGCTGAAGTCATGAGACCTGGCGGCCGCGCCTGCTGCCCTCGTACGCCTTCGCGCGCACGACGGCCAGCCAGCGCGGCACCAGTTCCAGCTCCGCCGGCAGGGTGCGCACCGGGTCGAACGAGACGGGTTCCGCCGTGCCGTCCGGCGGGGCCAGCGCCAGCTCGGCGACCCGGCGCCAGCGGGCGTCCCTCCCCGAAGCGTGGACGGCGAACCGCGTCGGTGTCTCGCGGTCGTCCGGCACGGCCATGAACCACACCAGCTCGCCGCGGTGGCGGTAGGGCGCGAGCGTGCCGGGACGGGCGTCGCGCCAGTGCCGCACGAACTTCGGCACCATCCGCGTCCACCGGCCCGTGCCGGTGCTCGACAGCAGCAGGTCCCAGTCACCCGATCCGGTGGGGATGCGCAGCGCGAGACCGAGCACGTCCGGCCATCCCGCCCCCGTTCCCGCCCCTTTGGACAGTCGCACGGCCACAGTGGCCTCGCTGGGGAAGGGGGCCGCGGAACCGCGCAGCTCGCCGGTGGTCCGCACTCCTCGCGGGTGGAACGCGCGGGCGTGCCGCGCCTGTGCCAGCAGGCGGAAGACGGTGGTCAGCACATCCCCGTGTACCCGCGAAAACACCGCGAAAACGGTTGTTTCAAGGCAATCGAAGGGGGGATTCCACGGTGGTGAGGCTGCTGAGAGCACCTGGCGTCTACGCGCCACAAGACGACACCGACCTCCTCGTCGAGGCGATGCACGCGGCCGCGATCCCCGCGGGTGCCCGTGTGCTCGACATAGGCACCGGCACCGGAGCGCTCGCCATCGCGGCGATCCGCGCGGGTGCCGCGGAGGTGACCGGTGTGGACGTTTCCCGGCGTGCGGTGTGGACCGCACGGGTCAACGCCGCTCTGCAACGGCTTCCGTTGCGGGTCAAGCTCGGCAACGCGCTGGAGGTCGTGGCGGACGAGCGCTTCGACCTGGTCCTCGCCAACCCGCCCTACGTCCCTGCCGCAAGCGCTTGCGTCGCAACGGGTCCCGCGCGGGCCTGGGACGCGGGGCTCGACGGCCGCCAGCTGCTCGACCCGTTGTGCGCCAGGATGCACGACCTCTTGGCGCCCGGCGGGGTGCTGCTGATGGTCCACTCGGCACTGTGCGGAGCGGACACGACTGTGAGGCAGCTGCGGGACTGCGGCCTCAAGGCCTCGGTGGTGCACCGCCGCTGGATCCCGTTCGGCCCGGTCATGCACGGCCGGATCGACCACCTGGAGAGCAACGGCCTGATCGAAC
>NZ_DASVFL010000288.1:0-7148 GCF_036380075.1 Lentzea sp.
CCGTGACGCGATTTAGCCACCCCCGACCCGCGTGGGTGGCGCGCGCCTGAAATTCCCGTCGGTCGGGGGACTCCGCACCCCACAGGACCGGAAGAACGGGAAAGCCCATGTACCGCACCGAAGAGCTCGTGCACGCCCTGAACGTCCGCGACCTCACCGACCCCGCGCAGGGTCCACACGCGATGCAGCTGCTCATCGCCGACCTCACAACGGCACTCAGCGACCCGCACGAGGTCCGCCACCACCCGCTCGTGCCGGTGGAGCACAACTACGAGCACCTCGGCTACCCGGCCGACGCGATCACCAGGGAAGCCCGCTACACGAGGTACGTCAGCGAGACGTGCATGCTGCGCAGCCACACCACGGCGATGATCCCGCCGGCGTTGAAGGACGCGACGCCCGACGTCACGCTGCTCTGCCCCGGTCTCGTCTACCGCCGCGACACCGTCGACCGCCTGCACACCGGCACACCGCACCAGCTCGACATCTGGCGGATCAGCGTCGAGCAGGAGTCGCTGGAGGACCTCATCCACACCGTCGTCACCACGGTGCTGCCCGGCAAGCGTTACCGCACAACGGACGCACAGCACCCGTACACCACGCACGGCAAGCAGATCGACGTGGAGCACGACGGCGAGTGGGTCGAGATCGGCGAGTGCGGGCGGGCCGCGCGGCACGTGCTCAAGGACCACCCGCACGGACTCGCGATGGGCCTGGGGCTCGACCGGCTCCTGATGCTGCGCAAGGGAGTCCCGGACATCCGGCTGCTGCGCAACGGCGACCCGCGCATCGCCGGGCAGATGCTCGACCTCGGCGCGTACCGGCCGGTGTCCCGGCACCCGGCGGCGATCAGGGACATCTCGATCATGGCGGACGACCACGACGACGTGGAGACGCTCGGCGACCGCATCCGCGCGCTGGTTCCCGAGGACGTCGTCGAAGAGATCGAGATTCTCAGCGAGACCCCTGCCGGGGAGCTACCCGAACACGTGCGGCGCCGGCTCGGAGCGCTGCCCGGTCAGAAGAACGTGCTCCTCCGGGTGACGATGAGGGCGCCGGAACGCACCCTCACCGACCGCGAGACGAACGGGATCCGGGACCGGCTGCTTCAGGGCTTGCGGGCGACGGCGCCGTAGATGCCCGTGCGGTCCTCGTAGAAGTCCGGGCGCCAGTCGTTCACCGCGACGACGCCCGGCTCCAGCAGGTCCATGCCGTCGAAGAACCTGGTCACCTCGGCGTGCGTGCGCATGGTCAGCGCGTTGTCCGAGCTGTTGTAGATCTTCTTGATCTCGGTGGCCTCGGCGCGTTCGTCGTCGCTGAGGCTGTCCCAGGAGGCGTGCGTGATCGCGAGGTACGAACCCGACGGAAGGTCGGCCAGGTACGACGCGACGGCCTCGTAGGGCTTGTCCGAGTCGGGGACGAAGTGCAGGGCGGCGATGATCAGCACGCCGACCGGGCGGGAGAAGTCGAGCACCTCGCGGGCGCCCTTCAGGACGGACGAGGTCGCGCGCAGGTCGGCGAGGATGGCGCTGGCGTTCGGGTTGTCGGCGAGCAGGGCGTTGGCGTGCGAGACGGCGACCGGTTCGAAGTCGACGTAGACGACGCGGGCGTCCGGGTTGTCCTGCTGGGCGATCTCGTGGACGTTGCCCACGGTCGGGATGCCCGATCCCAGGTCGAGGAACTGGTCGACGCCCTGCGCGACGAGGTGGCGGACGACCCTGCGCAGGAACGAGCGGTTCGCCTGCGCGCTCTGGGCGACGCCGGGGAAGTGCTGTTCCACCTGCTTCGCGGCGGCGCGGTCGGCTTCGAAGTTGTGCGAGCCGCCCAGGTAGTAGTCGTACATCCGCGCCACGCTCGGGCGGGTGACGTCGACCGTGGACGGGACCCACTTCAGCTCTTCCATCACGCCCGCATCCTCACCCGCGCGCCGCACGGGTGTCCACCGCCACCCGCCCCAACGGTGATCAAGTCCGTCCATCGGGGCCGCTCGCTCACAGCGAACACCCCGGGGGAACACCACCCCGCTGAAGTTGGTTGAGCGGTACAGACTCAACTTTGGAGGACGAGATGGCCGAGACCCTGGCCCTGCCGGTACTGCCGCTGGACGACGTCGTGGTGCTGCCCGGCATGGTGGTGCCGGTCCGCATCTCCGGTGCGGACGCGAGCGCCGAGGCCCGCGCGGCGGTAGACGCCGCCACGACGGCCGCGAACCATCAAGTGCTGCTCGTCCCACGGCTGGACGGCAAGTACGCCCCGGTGGGCACGCTGGCCGAGATCGAGCAGGTCGGACGCCTGCCGGGCGGCGAACGCGCCGCCGTCGTCCGCGGCACGAAGCGCGTGCGCATCGGCACGGGCACCACCGGGCCGGGCGCGGCGCTGTGGGTGAACGCGACGATCGCGGACGAGTCCGAGATCACCGACCGCACCCGTGAGCTCGCGAAGCAGTACCGCGCGCTCGTGACGAACATCCTGCAGACGCGCGGCGCGTGGCAGATGGTCGACTCGGTGCAGCAGATCACCGACCCGTCGGCGCTGGCCGACCTCGCTGGCTACGCCTCCTACCTCGACGAGAAGCAGAAGATCTGGCTGCTGGAGACGTCCGACGTCACCGAGCGGCTCGAGAAGCTGGTCGAGTGGGGCCAGGCGCACCTGACCGAGCTCGACGTCAACGAGACGATCGCGAAGGACGTCAAGGAAGGCGTCGAGAAGCAGCAGCGCGAGTTCCTGCTGCGCCAGCAGATGGCCGCGATCCGCAAGGAGCTGGCCGAGCTCGACGGCAAGCCCGCCACCGAGCAGGAGGACTACCGCGCCCGCGTCGAGGCCGCCGAGCTGCCCGAAAATGTGCTCAAGGCCGCGCTGACCGAGGTCGACAAGCTGGAGCGCACCTCCGAGCAGTCGCCGGAGGTGGGCTGGATCCGGACGTGGCTCGACACCGTCCTCGAGATGCCGTGGAACTCCCGGACCGAGGACTCCTACGACATCAAGGCGGCGCGCGAGGTCCTCGACGCCGACCACGCGGGTCTCGACGACGTGAAGCAGCGCATCACGGAGTACCTGGCCGTGCGCAAGCGCCGTGCCGACCGCGGCATGGGCGTGGTGGGCGGACGTCGTTCCGGCGCCGTGCTCGCGCTGACGGGCCCTCCCGGCGTCGGCAAGACGTCGCTCGGCGAGTCCGTGGCACGGGCGATGGGCCGCAAGTTCGTCCGCGTCGCCCTGGGCGGCGTGCGCGACGAGGCCGAGATCCGCGGCCACCGCCGCACGTACGTCGGCGCGCTGCCGGGCCGGATCGTCCGCGCGATCAGCGAGGCCGGTTCGATGAACCCGGTCGTGCTGCTCGACGAGATCGACAAGGTCGGCTCCGACTACCGCGGCGACCCCACGGCGGCGTTGCTCGAGGTGCTGGACCCGGCGCAGAACCACACGTTCCGCGACCACTACCTGGAGGTCGAGCTCGACCTGTCGGACGTGGTGTTCCTCGCGACCGCGAACGTGCTGGAGTCGATCCCGGCGCCGCTGCTCGACCGCATGGAGCTCGTCCAGCTCGACGGCTACACCGAGGACGAGAAGGTCACCATCGCGAGCGACCACCTGCTGCCCCGCCAGATCGAACGCGCCGGCCTCACCTCGGAGGACGTCACGTTCGACAAGCCCGCCCTGCACCAGCTGGCGAGCGAGTACACGCGGGAAGCCGGTGTGCGGCAACTGGAACGGGCTCTCTCGCGCATCCTGCGCAAGGTGACCGCGAAGGTGGCCCTGGGCGAGGACGAGCTGCCGATCACGGTCGACCAGCCGTCGCTGAAGTCGTACCTGGGCAGCCCGAAGAACACCCCGGAGTCGGCCGAGCGCACCTCGGTCCCCGGCGTGGCGACGGGCCTGGCCGTGACGGGTGTCGGCGGCGACGTCCTGTTCATCGAGGCCTCGCTGGCCCCGAAGGACACCGGCTCGACCGGCGTGACGCTGACGGGCCAGCTGGGCGACGTGATGAAGGAGTCCGCGCAGATCGCGCTGTCGTACCTGCGTTCGCACGACGAGAAGGCCGCGTCGCTGGCCGACCGGGGAGTGCACATCCACGTCCCCGCCGGTGCGGTGCCGAAGGACGGACCGTCCGCGGGCGTCACGATGACGACGGCGCTGGCCTCGCTGCTGTCCGGCCGCCCCGTGCGCTCGGACGTGGCGATGACGGGTGAGATCTCGCTGACCGGTCGGGTCCTGCCGATCGGTGGCGTGAAGCAGAAGCTGCTCGCCGCCCACCGCGCGGGCATCACGACCGTGCTGCTGCCCCAGCGCAACGAGCCGGACCTGGACGACGTGCCGGAGTCGGTGCGCGAGCAGCTGACCGTGCACTTCGTCTCGGACGTGGCAGAGGTGCTGGAGCACGCGCTGTCGAAGGAGGTCGCCGCGACCGTTGCGGCGTAACACCTCCACCTAGGTCCCTCGTGGGGGCAGTAGCGGCGACTACTGCCCCCACGAGGCTTTTCTCCTGCTACAGGCCGACGTCGATGACGAGCCGGTTCGGGTTCGTCAGCGTGAAGACCCGGTGCCACGAGCTCGGGTCGGCGTACCCGACGGCGACCCCGAGCGTCGCCTCGAAGTCGCACGTGAGCGCGACCCCTCGGACGTTGCTCAGGCCGGGAGTCGCGAAGTTCCGCGACCCCGGGTAGGTCAGGTTGCCGTTGTCGTCGTGCGCGGCCGCACCGAACACCGTGACCTGGAGGATCTCCTGCACTCCACCGCCGGCGACGGTGATCGGGTTGCCGGACGCGCAGTGCGAGACGCCGGTGACCTCGCTGACCCGGTACTCCGAGGGCAGTCCGGACAGGTCGAGCACCACCCGGCTGAACCCGTTGTGCTGCCCGGTCCTGATGTCCGACAACGTGGACGCGCTCTGCGCCGACGCGATCGGTGCGACGGTGAGCACGGCCAGGACCGCGACCAGCACCGCGGCGAGACGTCTGTTCATCTTCGGCCCCCTCTCAGGGCTCGTTCGATGTCTTCAGGACGTGTGACCCACAGCACAGTTGCGTCGGTCAGCCCCGGACGTCGATGACGACCCTGGAGGGGTTCGTCAGCGAGTAGACCTGGTACGTCGAGCCCGGGTTGTCGTACCCGACCGAGACGCCGAGCGTCGACTCGAAGTCGCACGAGATCGCGATGCCCTTGACGTTGGTCAGCCCCTGCGGCACGAAGTTCCGCGGCCCGGTGTAGGTGAGCTTGCCGCTGTCCCGCGTCGACGCGCTGAAGTGCGTCGTGCGGAGGAACTTCTGGCCACCCACGGGAATCCGGACGTCCCTGGCGCAGTCCCAGACCTCGGTGACCTCGTCGGCGAAGGACTGGGTGGGCAGGCGGTCCACCACGAGCTCGACCCGCTCGAAACCGTCGTGCTTGCTGGTCACGATGTCCGTCAGGTGGGCGTTGCTGTCGGCCGACGCCACGGGCGCGGCCGCGAACACCGCGAGCACTGCGAACAGCGCCGCGGTCAGACTCTTCTTCATCTATCTCCCCAGTTCTTCGTCAATGCGAACGGGGACCTCCGCAGCTTCTCAAGGCCCCCACCTTGATCACGCCACCACGGCCGCACGGGGTTGCACGGCTACCCGAGAAAGTCCTCCAGCGGCACCGGCGTCAGCCCGTCCTGCTTCGCCCGGTCGAGGAAGGCCGTGAAGTCCTCGACGAACGTCGTGCGGAAGTGCATGAGCACGATGTCCCCCCGCTTGAGCCGGTCGCCGGACTGGAACTGCACGTGCCCGTCGTTGACCGCGGCCGTCCAGTTGACGAGCGCCTTGAACCCGCAGCTGGCGGCAGCGTGCCGGGTAGTCGCGTCGTAGTTGCCGAACGGCGGCCGGAACAACGTGGGCCGCTTCCCGTAGTCCCCCGCGAGGAAGTCCGCGTTCCCGCAGATCTCGTGCTTCTGGAAGTCCAGCGGCCTGCCCTGCAGGTTCGGGTGGCTGGTCGTGTGGCTCTGCACGGTGACCGGCAGCTGCTTGAAGTAGTCCTTGTGCCCCTCGGCGTACTTCGTGTTGAGGAACACCGACGGCCAGACCCCGGCCCCGATCATCAGCTCACGGGCCTTGGGGTGCTGCACGGCCCCGTCGTCGATGGTGATGAACACGTACGGCTTGTCCGTGGCGATGTGCGTGACGACGGGCACCATCCCGTCGACGACCGCGGGCGCCTTCGCCTGCACGGTCCCGTAAGGGTAGGGCGGCTCGAACATCCGCTTGGGCCGCTCCACCGACGTGGTGCCGGCCGTGGTCGTGGGCGCCGTGGTCAACACGGGCCCAGCCGCCTGCTCGTCGGGCGTCTGTCCACATGACACGACCCCAACAACCAGTACAAATGCAGCACACAGCCGCAACTTGGACATCAAACTCCCCCTCCACCCAGGAGAAAGACGTCAAACGGGCCGCACGGGTTGCCCGGAGATAGGCTCGAACTGATCACAAGAAGGAGGAGTTCCATGAGCCTCGAGCGCCCAGTCGCTCCAGACCCCTACCTGCTGCTCCCGCAGGTGGGCACCTTCACCGTCACCTCGACGGACGTGCGCGACGGCGAGCAACTCGACGAAGCCCAGGTCTTCGAAGGCGGCAACACCTCACCGCAGCTCTCCTGGTCCGGCCACCCCGCCGAGACCAAGAGCTTCGTGGTCACCTGCTACGACCCGGACGCCCCGACCCCGTCGGGCTTCTGGCACTGGGTGGCGGTGAACATCCCGGCCGACGTCACCTCCCTGGACACCGGCGCGGGCGCCTCGGACGACACCCTCCCAGGCGACGCCTTCCACGTCCGCTCGGACTACAGCACCCGAGCCTTCGGCGGCGCGGCCCCACCTAAGGGCGACCACCCCCACCGCTACTTCTTCGTGGTGCACGCGGTGGACGTCGAGAAGCTGGACGTGGACCAGGACGCCTCCCCGGCAGTGGTGAGCTTCAACCTCGCCTTCCACACCCTCGCAAGGGCGATCATCACCCCGACCTACCAGCACTGACACGAAGCCGAAGGCGAGCAGCAGCGAAGGCGAAGGCGAAGCCGAGCCGTCCGTCTTGGCTTGAATCAGAAGGTTCCGGTGGGGTGGTCCCGTCACGAGCCGTGCCCAGCACTCGCTGCAGCCAGGGAGGGGTGTCAAACCGCCACGCTCTTCGGCGGTTTGA
>NZ_DASVFL010000289.1:0-23826 GCF_036380075.1 Lentzea sp.
GGACCTCCCACGTCGACCCGCTGGAAACCCTGACGACGCGGGAGAAGTCCGTCCTCGAACTGATGGCGCAGGGCCTCACGAACACCCGCATCTCCGAGACCCTGCACATCTCGCTGAGCTCCACCGAGAAGCACGCCAACGCGATCTTCGACAAGCTCGGCCTGAGCGGCGAGACGGGCCTGAGCCGCCGGGTGCTGGCCGTCGTCCGCTACCTGGGCAGCTGATGCTCGACGACCTGCTCCGCACCCCCGGCGCGCAGCTCGCGCGCGGGACGTTCAACGACGCCGTCGTGCTGCCGGGGAGGTGGGTGGCGCGCTTCCCCCGCACGGACCTGGCCGATGCGCGGCGGCGGACGAGGGCGCTCGACCGGATCGGGCGGCTCGGCCTGCCGTTCGCCGTGCCGGAGGTCCTCGACGACCGGCTGGACCTGCCGCTGGGCGAGGCGCACGTCGTCCTGTCGTACCTGTCCGGCGAGCAGGCGGAGACCGCGAGCGACGAGGCGGTCCGGGAGGTCCTGGACGCGCTGGCCGCCGTGGAGGTGGACGACGGGCTCGGCGCGCTGCTGGACGAGCCGCTGCGCCACGCGGGCGGCGCCGGGGCCGCCGAGACGATCACCGAGCTGGTGTTCCCGCTGCTCACCGCCGACGAACGCGAGCAGGCCTCCCAGGTCCTGGCCAGGTTCGCCGCCCTGCCCGTGGTCAGGGGCTTCGCGCACGGCGACCTC
Organism: Lentzea sp.; assembly: GCF_036380075.1. Classification (NCBI taxonomy): domain Bacteria; kingdom Bacillati; phylum Actinomycetota; class Actinomycetes; order Pseudonocardiales; family Pseudonocardiaceae; genus Lentzea; species Lentzea sp. Next base: position 725 of record NZ_DASVFL010000289.1, read on the forward strand.
GCACCGGTCAACCTCCGCTGGCACCACGGGAAGATCACCGGAGTCCTCGACTGGGACTTCGCCTGCGCCGGTGATCCCGCGCTGGACGCGGCCGCGTTCGCCAGCTACGGCTGGCCGCTCGTCGAGCGCGTGCGGCCGGAGCAGTACGGACGGGCCCTTACGCACGCCGCCATGTTCCCGCTGACCGGCGCGGTGTCCGCGGTGCTGCGGGACGGCGACCCCGCGCGGTACCTGGCCTGGTTCCGCCGCCGGTGCGCCGTCCGCGAGCACCCGCCGCTCAGCTGAAGCAGCAGAACCATTGACAGGCAATGAATCCGGAGTCGGGGCGCGACCTCACCCGGACGGACGAGTTGATCATTATGATGGGCGGGTGCCCCTGAGACGCCGACCTCTCGTGTTGCTCGCTGCGCTCTCCCTCCTCGGCGCGGTCACGGCGTGCACCAGCGAGGCGGCCGGGGACCCGGTGGGCAAGCCCGCCTCGCAGCCCGCGGCGACGGCGCGGACGGAGGCGCCGCCACCGCCCAGGGACGGGCTCAAGCTCACGGTGGACAACGGCCGGCAGAGTCCCGGCACGGTGATCGCCGGCGTCGGGGACGCGGTCTACAACTACGCGCCGGCCGTGATGGTCGACCAGGGCAAGGTCCGCACCTGGTGGTGCAGCCAGATGGGCTCCGCGCCGCCCAACGGCGACGACATCCTCTACAGCGAGGGGCCTTCCGCCGACGGGCCGTTCACCACGGCCCACCCGGTGTTCTCGGGCAGCGGCGGCAGTTTCGACGCCATGCACACCTGCGACCCGTCGCTGGTCAAGATCGGCGACACGTACTTCATGTACTACACGGGCGCGAGCAGGGACAACCACGCCAACGGCAGCTCTGTCGGCGTCGCCACCAGCAAGGACGGACTCAGCTGGACGCGCGCCAACGGCGGTCAGGCGATCCTCGGCTCGTCCGGCGACATCATCCGCGAGAACACCTACGGCACGGGCCAGCAGTCGGCCATCTACCTCGACGGGTGGGTGTACCTGCTGTTCACGGACACCACCGGGTTTGCGGGTGCCACGAACGGCGCGGGGCAGTACGTGCTGCGGTCGAAGGACCCGCTGTTCGTCACCGGTGTCGAGACGCTGAGCCCGCAGGGGTTCAAGCCGGTGCGCAAGACCAACGAGTCGCGCACGCGGTCCGTCGTCGAGGCGTTCAGCGCGGACTGGATGTGGATCGACGCGGCGTCGGCGTTCGCGATCGCCCACTCCACCGACGCGGGCACCACCATCACCTTCTGGAACAGGGAGTTCACCCGCCACCCGTACGACCCGGTGGTCATTCCCGGTGTCTGGAAAGAAGGTCCCGGCCTGGTGCGCACGCCGGAGGGGCACGCGCCGATCCACGCCGGGGGTCCCTGCGACAAGGTCGCGATCGACGTCCTGCGCGCCACCACGACGGATTCCGGTGCGCCCACGAACATCCGTCACTTCGGCATCGACGCGCTCGGCCTCAACGGCTGCGCCACGCCGGACGAGGCACGGGTGCTCGACGGTTTCTCGGTGCCCTCGCCGGAACGCACGGCCGACGTCGTCGTCAACGGCAAGGTCGTGCGGTTCGAACGTGGTTCCGCCGCGGCGAAGTACGCGCGCGGGGTGATCGGCTGGCGGCCGAAGATCGTCGACTCGTTCCAGGTCGCGGCCCGCGTCCCGGCGGCCGTGCCCGCGGTGCTCGGGCCGGACGGGCTCGCGGGGTTGCTGGTGGGCGACAAGCTCGTGGTCATCCGCTCGCTCGAGGTCGCGCAGTCCAACTCCTCCGAGGTCACCGTCGTGACCCGCGAACAGTGGGACCGCTACGAACGCCTGATGAGCTGACGCACTACGGTGCCGCAGGTCGAATCGGACTGGGTCGAGTCGAACTGGGGGCTCTGATGACGGCAACCCGCGAACGATTACGAGCGCTGGCGGACGACGTGGTCCCGGTGCCCGCCGAGCCGCCGCACGAACGGGCGTGGTTCGGCATGGTGGCCGCGTTCGTCGGCTCGGTGGCGTTCCTGCTGCTCATTCCGGCCGGCTGGGCCCGGCTCGACCACCTGTGGGCCGAGGACGGCGCCGTGTTCACGGCCGGCGCGCGCCGATTACCGTTGCTGGACAACCTGTTCGCCCCGTACGGCGGATACCTGCACACGGTGCCGCGCCTGGTCGCCGAACTGGCCGCGCTGCTGCCGGTCGAGTGGACCGCCGCCGTGTTCGCCCTCGCCGCCGCGGTGCTGCGGACGCTGGTGGCGTTGATCGCCTTCGCCGGGTCGAGGGCCTACATCGAGTCGACGCCGTTGCGGTTCGCGCTGGCATCACTCGTGATCGTGTTGCCCGCGGGCAACTCCGAGCCGTTGAACAACATGACGAACCTGCACTGGTTCCTGCTCTACGGCGCCTTCTGGGCGTTGCTGTGGCGCAACGCCCCGCGCGTGCCGGTCGCCTTGTTCGTGCTCCTCGCCGCCCTGTCGAGCCCGCTGGCGTTCGTGCTGCTGCCGGTCGCGCTGCTGCGGATGTCGTTGCCGCGCAGGGAGATACCGGTCGCGTTCCTCGTCGGCGCGGTCGCGCAGACCGCGGTGATGATCTTCGCGGACCGGACGCCGTACTCGCACGACGCGCCCGATCCGGTGCAGGTGCTGCTGGCGGGCCTGCTGCGGGTACCGGTGGTGGCGTTCACCGGGTCCGAGAAGCTCGACGACTTCTACCCCGCGATGGGCAACGCCGTGATCGTCGTGGCGCTGCTGGTCGCGCTGGTGCCGGTGGCGGCCGGGCTGAGGTTCGGCAGCCGGGCCGGACGGGCGCTCGTCGTCACGGCCGTGGTGCTCAGCGCGGCCGTCATCCTCCTCTGCCTGCTCATGAACTGGGCCCGGATCCTCCAGGTGCAGCAGCCCGGTGCCGTGCTGGCGGGCCAGCGCTACAGCATCGCGCCCTGCCTGTTCCTGTTCACCGCGGTCTTCGCCGGCCTCGACCAGGCCCCGGCGGTCACGTGGGGACGCGCGGCGGTCGCCGGAAGTCGTTACGTGGTCGGGATTCTGATCGTGGTGAGCATCTTCTGGTACTTGCAGGAGAGCTCGCCGGTGCTCCAGGGCGTCCCGTGGGACGAGAGCGTCGCGACGGCCCGCGCGGAGTGCGCGGCGGGTGCCCGGGAGGTGCGGCTGGAACACCAGCCGGAGGACTGGTTCGTCCTCGTCCCGTGCACGGACCTGGGCTGAGCGCCGGGAAGGGCGCGGCGTCCACCGCGCCCCGCGGCATCACCCGGTGGACGTCCGGCCGAGGTGCTCGGCGTAGAACTCGCGGAACGACCGGGCGGGCCGGCCCGTCACGTCCTCGACGGTCGTGGTGACCCGGTCCTCCGCGCCGCCGCGGATGTCCTCGTCGAGCCCGGCGAGCAACGCGGCGAACTCCCTCGGCACGCTCAGGGCGATCCGGTCGGCCATCTCGGCCGTGCTGACCGACCGGTGCCGGACCACGCGTCCGGTGAGCTCGCTGACGATCGCGGCGGCGTCGGCGTAGCTGAGCGCTTCCGGACCGGTGACCAGGTGCTCGGTGTTGTGCGGCACGGGATCGGTCAACGCCCGCGCGGCCACCGCGGCGATGTCGGCGGCGTCGACGAAGCCGACCCGGCCGGCACCGGTGGCCGTGACGATCTCGCCGTCCCGCACACCGGCCGCCACCTGGTGGTCTCCGGTGAAGTTCTGCATGAACCACGACGGGCGCAGCACGGCCCATTCCGGCGCGGAGCGGACGAGTGCGGGGAGAGCGCCCATCCCCGTGGCGCTCTCCGGCACCGCGGACGAGCTCAGCAAGACGACTCGCCGCACGAATCGAGCCCGTGAGAGGAACGACTCGACCACCGGAACGGGATCCACGACCCCGACCGGAGGGATGAGGTAAACACCGTGTACCCCGTCCAGTGCGCTCTCGAACGTCTCCGGGGCGTCCCAGTCGAACCGGACCTGGCCGGGCCGCGCCGGTTTCCTGGTGCCGACGCGGGCGTCGGGCAGCAGTGCCGCGAGCCGGCTGCCGGTCGTGCCGGTGCCGCCGATGACCAGGACGCTCATGCCCGCCACTCCTGCAGGTGGATCGGGTTCCAGTAGTCGCGGTAGTTCACGATCTCGCCGTCGCGGGTGGTGAACACGACGATGTACGAGTACCGGTACGGCTCACCGGTGGCGACGAGGACGCCCTCGATGTCGAACTCCACGATCGCCACGTCCGGGTCCGTGCTCTGGTGCACGACCTGCTTCGGGATGGCCCGGACGTCGAACGTCTTCGTGTAGTCGCGCACGTAGTCCTCGACCGCGGCGCGCCCTTCGAGGCGGGTCGGCCAGCCGGGCGGGGCGAACGGGAACTCCGCCACGCCGTCCTCGGCCCACAGGCCGGCGAAGCCGATCATGTCCTTGTCGAGCAGCAGCTGCAACGCCCTCGGGATGAGGTCCACGAGATGTCCTCCGAACAAATGGACGAGACGGTCCCGTCCCGTCCACAACCGTAGGCGGGACGGGACCGTCTCGTCCAGTTCTATGATGTGCGTCATGACCAAGCGCACCCCGACCGGCGCCGCCGTCCTCCAGCCCCAGGTGACGAAGGCGATCACCGAGGCCGTCCTCGACGAGCTCGCGCAGACCGGCTACGGACGGTTGTCGATGGAGGCGGTGGCGAAGCGGGCGGAGGTCGGCAAGAGCGCGCTCTACCGGCGCTGGCCGTCCAAACAGGACATGGTGGTCGCGGCGCTGTCGGAGTTCTCCGTGCCACTGGCGGAAGTCGAGGACACCGGGTCGTTGCGCGGCGACCTGCTCGCGACCGTCACGGCCGTGCACGACTGGCTCACCCACCCGCGGTTCGCCACGATCCTGCCCGACCTCACCGCCGAGGCGGTCCGCAGTCCGGCGTTGTCCGACGCGATCGCGCGGACCATCGGCGGACCGCGGCGCGCCCTCGGTGCCGTGACGTTGCAACGGGCGATCGACCGGGGTGAGCTACCGGCCGACCTGGACCTGGAGATCGCACTCGACCTCGTCGCGGCGCCGGTCTACTGGCGGCTCTCGGTCCGGCGGGCCGAGGTCGAGCCCGACTACCTGGAACGGTTGGTGGAACACCTGTTGCGCGCTCTTCAGTGCTGATAGCCGGTGTAGTCGACGTACCCGTTCGGGGCGCCGAACCAGGTCTCCCGTCCGGGGGTCTCGGCGAGCGGCAGGCCGAGGCGGAACCGTTCGACCAGGTCGGGGTTCGCGAGGTACGCGCGGCCGTAGCTGATCAGGTCGGCACCGTTGGCGAGCCAGCGCCTGCCCTGCTCCAGGGTGCTCTCGTCGGGCCCGATCTGGCCGCCGGGGTTGAGGATGAACGCCGTCGGCCACGCCTTGCGCAGCTCCATCAGCACCTCCTCGTCCGTGGTCGCCATGACGTGGATGTAGGCGATGTCCGGCAACGCCTTCAGCAGCTCGCCGTAGAGCACGGGCACGTTCTCCTCGACGATGCCCTGGATCTGACCGCCGGGTGAGAGCCGGATGCCGACGCGCTCCCGGCCGATGGCGTCCGCCACCGCCTCGACCGCCTCGACGGCGAACCGGATGCGGCCGGCGACCGAACCGCCGTAGGCGTCGGTGCGCTGGTTGGCGCTGGAGGACAGGAACTGCTGGATCAGGTACCCGTTGGCGCCGTGCAACTCCACGCCGTCGAACCCGGCCTCGACGGCGTTGCGGGCAGCCTCGGCGAACGCGGTGATCTGGTCCACCACCTCGGAGGTCTCCAGGGCGCGCGGCACCGGCGCGGGCTGCAACCCGGTCGGCGTGAACACCTCCGAACCGGTCGAGAGCGCCGACGGACCGACGGGCCGGTGCCCGGCGACCTCGACGTGACCGACGCGGCCGCCGTGCATGAGCTGGGCGAAGATGCGGCCGCCGTTGGCGTGCACGGCGTCGGTGACGACGCGCCACGCCGCGACCTGCTCGTCGTTGTGGAGACCGGGGGTGAACGGACCGGACTGGCCGACCTCGTTGGGCTGCACGCCTTCGGTGACGATGAGACCGGCGGTGGCGCGCTGGGCGTAGTAGGTGGCCGTCTCCGCGGTCGGCTTGCCGTCGACGGCCCGCGACCGGGTCATCGGCGCCATGACGAGGCGGTTCGGCAGGGTCAGGTTCCCGAGCTGGTAGCTGGTGAGGAGCATGGGAGCTAGGCTAGAAACCTGACACTGACGTCAGAGATAGCTTTTGTGGCGGAGGTCTCATGAAAATCGGTGAGCTGGCGGAGCGCACGGGCGTGAGCGTGCGCGCGTTGCGCTACTACGAGGAGCAGAAACTCCTCCACGCCGAACGCAGCGGGAGCGGCCAGCGGCGCTACACCGATGCCGCCGTCAGCCGCGTCCGCCTGATCCAGCAGCTCTACGGCGCCGGGATCTCCAGCGCGGCGATCGCGGAGATGCTGCCGTGCATGGCCACGGGGATCGCCTCGCCGCAGGTGCTCTCGAAGCTGCACGGCCACCGGTCGTCGGTGCTGCGGCAGATCGAGGAGCTGCAGGACACGCTCGCGCAGCTCGACACGGTGATCGCCGGAGCGACCAGCAGCTACGACCGGGGGACGCCGTGCCCGCCCTACTGAGCGGGCGAGGCGTCCCCCGAGCCGGTCAGATCGTCGAGGTGTCGATCACGAACCGGTACCGCACGTCGCTCGACTGCACGCGGTCGTAGGCGGTGTTGACCTGGTCGGCGTCGATCAGCTCGATCTCCGCGCCCAGGCCGTGCTCGGCGCAGAAGTCCAGCATCTCCTGGGTCTCCGCGATGCCGCCGATCATCGACCCGGCCAGCGTCTTGCGGCCGCCGAGCAGCCCGAACAGGTTGAGCGAGATCGGCTCCTCCGGCGCGCCGACGTTCACGATCGCGCCGTCGGTCTTGAGCAGCCCGAGGTAGGCGCCGAGGTCGAGCGGGGCCGAGACCGTCGAGAGGACCACGTCGAACCGGCCGGCCAGCTCGGTGAACGTGGCCGGGTCGCTGGTCGCGCGGTAGTCGTGGGCGCCGAGCTTGAGACCGTCGTCCTTCTTGCGCAACGACTGCGACAGCACGGTGACCTCGGCGCCGAGCGCGGCGGCGATCTTGACGCCCATGTGGCCGAGACCGCCGAGGCCGACGACGGCGACCTTCTTGCCGGGCGCGGCACCCCAGTGCCGCAACGGCGAGTAGACGGTGATGCCCGCGCACAGCAGCGGCGCGGCCACGTCGAGCGCGAGCCCGTCCGGGATGCGCACGACGAAGTTCTCGTCGACCACGATCTGCCGCGAGTAGCCGCCGTAGGTGACGTCACCGCGGCGGTCGACGGCGTTGTAGGTCATGGTGTTGCCGTTCGCGCAGTACTGCTCCAGCCCGCGCAGGCAGAACTCGCACTCGCGGCACGAGTCGACCAGGCAGCCGACGCCGACCCGGTCGCCGACGGCGTGGCGGGTGACCTCGGACCCGACCTCGGCGACGACGCCCGCGATCTCGTGGCCCGGCACCATCGGGAAGGTCCCCCGGCCCCAGCCCTCGTTGACCTGGTGGATGTCGGAGTGGCAGATGCCGGCGAACCTGATGTCGATCAGGACGTCGTGCGCACCGACCTCGCGGCGCTCGATCGTCGTGCGCTCCAGCGGTGCCTTGGGTGCCGGAGCGGCGTAGGCAGCGACGGTGCTCATCGGTTTCTCCTCGTTCTCGTCGTGTCGAGGACGACACTGCTCCGGTCCGAGGGCCCCACCCAGCCACCTGGTTTTCGTACGCCTGCCGTGCCTACCACTGCCAGTAGCAGGCACGACGTCCCGGACGCGGGGATACTCGACCGCATGACCGTCGACCCGCGCGCCGAGCTGAGCGACTTCCTGCGCAGCCGCCGGGCGCGGCTGTCCCCCGACGACGTCGGCCTGCCGCGGTACGGCAGGACCCGCCGCGTACCCGGTCTGCGCCGCGAGGAGCTGGCGCAGCTCGCGGGCGTCTCCGTCGCGTACTACACGCGGCTGGAGCAGGGCAACGGCCGCAACGTCTCCGCCGAGGTGCTCGACTCGATCGCCCGCGCGTTGCGGCTCGACGACGCCGAGCGCGAGCACCTCAACAACCTGACCCGCAGCAAGCCCGGCAGGAAGAAGGCGCCGCGCACGCACCTGCGGCCCGCGTTGCGGCACCTGCTCGACGGCATCGCCGTGCCCGCGTACATCGGCGGGCGGTGCTCCGACGTGCTCGCGTGGAACTCGATGGCGGCGGCGCTGTTCGGCGACTGGGGCCGGCTCGAGCCGCGCGACCGCAACTGGGCGCGGATGATCTTTCTGCGACCCGAGTACCAGAACCTCTTCGTCAACTGGGAGAGCAAGGCCGCGGACGTCGTCGCGTTCCTGCGCCTGGACGCCAGCTGCTGCTCGAACGACCCCGAGCTGGCCGCGCTGGTCGGCGAGCTCTCGCTGAAGAGCGAGCTCTTCCGGCAGCTCTGGGCCGCGCACGAGGTCAAGCAGAAGAGCTTCGGCACCAAGGTCGTGCGGCACCCGCTCGTCGGCGAGATGACGCTGTCGTACGAGGCGCTCAGCATGCCCAGCGAGCCCGGCATGTTCCTCACCACCTACCACGCGGAGCCCGGCAGCCCGTCCGCCGAGGCGCTGCAGCTGCTCGCCAGCTGGGGCAAGGACGCGACCACGGCCGGGACGTCTGCCAGGACTCAGGCGTGAGAACGCCACGGCTGGAGATCGAGTACTGCACGCAGTGCCGGTGGCTGCTGCGCGCCGGGTGGACCGCGCAGGAGCTGCTGACCACGTTCACGACCGAGCTGGGCGAGGTCGCGCTGATCCCCGGCACCGGTGGCGTGTTCGACGTCCGGGTCGACGGCGAGACCGTGTGGTCGCGCAAGGAGCAGGACGGTTTTCCCGACCTGGCCGTGCTCAAGCAGCTGGTGCGCGACCGGGTGGCGCCGGAGAGGTCACTGGGCCACACCGACCGCAAGCACTCGTGATCACGTCGCCGTGACCGCGCCCATCATCACCGCGGCCTGACGCCTGCCCAGCAGCCGTCCCGCGGAGAGCATCAGCCGGTTCGCCCTGCCGACCGCGATGCTCGGCGGCGGGTTGCGCTTGTCCAGCGTCCGCAAAGCGGTCTCCACCACCAGCTCCGGCGGCACCCTGCGCGCACCCGCGGAGGCCTGTTCCCCGGCGACGTCGAAGAACTCGGTGCTGGTCGCGCCGGGTGAGAGCGCGAGCACCTTCAGACCGGCCCCGCGGTGCTCGCTCCACAGCGCCTCGGTGAAGTTCAGCACGAACGCCTTCGCCGCGCCGTAGACCGCCATCTTCGGCACCGGGTGGTACGCGGCCAGGCTCGCGACGTTGACCAGGATCCCCCTGGCCTCGACCAGCTCGTCGACGAACGTCCTCGACAGCTCCACGACGGCCGAGATGTCCAGCGCGATCTCGGTCCGCAGCCGCTCGACGTCCTCCTCGGCGAACGGCCCGTACGTGCCGAAGCCCGCGTTGTTGATCAGCCCGGTGAGCTTGAGGTCGCGCTGCCGCAGCTCGGTGGCCAGCTTCGCGACGGCTCCCGGTTCGGTGAGGTCGCACGGCAGCACGGTCACCTCGACGCCCTTCAGCTCGGCGGCGAGCGCCTCCAGCCGTTCCGCCCGGCGGGCGACGAGCACCAGGTCAGCGCCTCTGCGGGCGAGCTCGCGGGCGAACTGCGCACCGATCCCGGCACTGGCGCCGGTGACGAGGACGCGCGCTCCTCGGTAGTCGATTGTCACTTCAGGTCCTCCTTGGCATCAAGTGCCAAGTTAGCACTGCATGCCGAGCTGGCGCCATGACACTAGGCTGAGGACATGTCAGAACGTCTCTGGGACCGCACCCGGCGCCGCGTCCAGGAAGAGGTTGTGGACGCCGCGCTGCAGCTGTTCCTGGAGCAGGGGTTCGAGGAGACGACGGTCGACCAGGTGGTGGCCGCGGCCGGGATCTCGCGGCGGTCCTTCTTCCGCTACTTCGGCACGAAGGAGGACATCGTCTTCGGCGACCTGGCCGAGCAGGGGCCGGTGATCCTGGAGGCGCTGAAGGCCCGCCCGGACGACGAACCGGTCTGGGACGCGCTCGGCCACGCGTTCTCGGCGCTGAGCACCCTCGTGGATCCGGAACGCGGCATCACGATCACGAGGCTGTGCATGACGAACCCGTCGCTGCGGGCGGGTCACCTGGAGAAGCACCTGCGCTGGCAACGGGTTCTGGCGCCGGAGGTCGAACGACGCCTGGGCGCGGGCGACGCCCCGGCAGGTCTGCGCGGCGAGGCGGTCGTGGCCACCGCGCTGGCGTGCCTCGACGTGGCCACCACCGCCTGGCTGGAGCAGGACGGCAGCGACCTCGACGAGCTGCGGCGACTGTACGAGATCGCGCTCGCCGCCGTCCGGAGTGGATGATCGTCCGCCCGCTCCTGAACACAGGCGCCCTCGCGGAGCCTGCGTCGACCTGACTCCACTGTGGACATGATCTCGGCCGTTCGCGACCGAACCACGCGTCTCACCTCTCGGGAATCCGGTGCGGCTCAAGGCTGTTCTGGTAGACCTCCTCGGCTGGCCACCAGGTAGTTCGCTCCAGCAGGTTTCGAGCCGACGCTCATACGTTCTTCAACTAAACCGAAAAGCCCCTACACCTGCTCACGCCCTGCTGAACGCTTGGGGGATTCCTGAGATGTCGCACGAAGCTGAAGTGGACGGCGGCTGCCTTCCCGACCTGCTGCGCAAGCAGGTGGAGGTCCAACCCGATCGCACAGCCGTCGTCTTCGGCGAGGACACCATCACCTACGGCGAGCTCTTCGAGCAGAGCTCGGCACTGGCCACACACCTGCGCAGACTCGGCATCAGCGCGGACGACTGCGTGGGCATGTTCGTCGAGCCGTCGCTGGACCTCGTCATCGGAGCCTGGGGGATCCTGTGCAGCGGCGGCGCCTACCTGCCGCTGAGCCCCGAGTACCCGGAGGAGCGCCTCCGGTACATGATCGAGGACTCGCGCACGAAGGTCGTCGTCACCCAACGCGCCCTCAAGCAGCGGCTCGCCGAGCTCGCGCCGCCCACCACGCGGATCGTCACGCTCGACGACTGCGACGAGGCGTTCGACGACGGCTTCTCCCCGGCGCACGACAGCCTCGCCTACATCATCTACACCTCGGGCAGCACCGGCCGCCCCAAGGGCGTGATGATCGAGCACCGCAGCATCGTCAACCAGATGCGGTGGCTCCAGTCGGCGCACGCCATCGACAGCTCGAAGCGCGTGGTGCAGAAGACGCCGATGAGCTTCGACGCCGCGCAGTGGGAGATCCTCGCCCCCGCGGTCGGCAGCACCGTCGTGATGGGCAGGCCCGGCATCTACCGCGACCCGGAGATGCTGATCGAGACCATGCGCGAGCACGGCGTGACAACGTTGCAATGCGTGCCGACGCTGCTCCAGGCGTTGATCGACACCGAGGAGTTCCACACCGTCACGTCGCTGCGGCAGGTGTTCAGCGGCGGCGAGGCGTTGTCCCGCACGCTGGCGCAGAGCTTCGTCGACACGATGCCGGGAACCGCGCTCATCAACCTCTACGGCCCGACCGAGACGACGATCAACTCGTCGTCGCACGTGGTCGACCCCGCGGAGCTGGCGGAGGCGCCGAAGTCGATCTCGATCGGCCTGCCCGTCGCGAACACCACCTACCTGGTGCTCGACGCCAACCGCGACCTCGTGACGCCCGGCGAGATCGGCGAGCTCTACATCGGCGGCGTGCAGGTCGCCCGCGGCTACCTGCACCAGCCGGAGCTGACCGCGGAACGGTTCGTGGACGGCATGTTCCGCACCGGCGACCTGGTGACGCAGAACCTCGACGGCACCGTGCAGTTCGCCGGGCGCGCGGACAGCCAGGTCAAGCTGCGCGGCTACCGCGTGGAGCTGGACGAGATCCGGCTCGCGATCGAGACCCACGACTGGGTGCGCAACGCGGCGGTGATCGTCAAGGAGGACGGGCGCACCGGGTTCCAGAACCTGATCGCCTGCGTGGAGCTGAACCCCAAGGAAGCCGCCCTGATGGACCAGGGCAACGCGGGGGCGCACCACCAGTCGAAGGCGAGCCGCCTCCAGGTCCGCGCGCAGCTGTCCAACCCCGGCGTGCGCGACGACCTGGCCGGCCGCGAGTCGTTCGAGCTGCCCGGCGAGGAAGCCTCGTGCCTGCAGCGCAAGGTCGTGTTCTCGCGCAAGTCGTACCGGTTCTACGAGGGTGGCCAGGTCACCGACGCCGACCTGGCGCGGCTGCTGGAGCGCAAGCCGATCGGCGCCGGGTCGCACGACCCGAAGGACGTGCGGTTCGCCGAGCTGGGCGAGATCCTGCGCTACTTCGGCGCGCACTTCAGCGACCAGCGGCTGCTGCCCAAGTACGGCTACGCCTCACCGGGTTCGCTCTACGCGACCCAGCTCTACCTGGAGCTGCACCACATCGCGGGCCTGCCGGCCGGGCTGTACTACTACCACCCGCTGCGCCACCAGCTCGTGCTGATCTCCGCGGTCGAGGAGAGCGCGCAGGCCCAGGCGAAGCTGCACTTCATCGGGCACAAGGCCGCGATCGAGGCGGTGTACCTCAACAACATCCAGGAAGTGCTGGAGATCGAGACCGGCCACATGGTCGGGCTCTTCGAGGAGGTCCTGCCCGGCTACGGCCTCGACGTCACGGCGTCCGGCTTCACGCCGGAGACCAAGGACCTGCTGGAGGTCCCCGAGGAGGACTACTACCTCGGCACGTTCGAGCTGTGCGCCTACACCGGTCCGCGCGAGGACGACGTGGAGGTCTACCTGCAGACCCACGCCGGCCGCGTCCCGAACCTGCCCGGCGGCCTGTACCGGTACGCCGACGGCGAGTTCGAGCGCGTGTCCGACGACGTGGTGCTGCGCAAGCACGTCATCGCGATCAACCAGGCGGTGTACGAGCGGGCGAGCTTCGGCGTCAGCGCCGTCTCCCGGTCGCCCGAGCTGTGGCGGCGCTACATCGACCTCGGCCGCACCATGCACCGGTTGTCCGCCAACGACGTCGACCTCGGCTTCATGTCGTCGGGCTACAGCTCCAAGTCGGACAACGACCTCCCGTCGGCCAAGCGGATCTGCGACGTCCTCAAGGCCGTCGGCGAGCAGGACGGCCCGTCGTACTTCTTCCTGGGCGGCAAGGTCTCCTACGAGCAGCGCCGCAGCCCGGGCATGAAGGAGGACGTCGTCCACATGAAGGGTCCCGCGGAGCTGATCCGCGACGACCTGGTGAACTTCCTGCCGGACTACATGATCCCGAACAAGGTCGTGGTGCTGGACGCGCTGCCGGTCACCGCGAACGGCAAGATCGACGTCAAGGCGCTGGAGGCGTCGGACAAGACCAACGTCGACGACCAGGACCGCCCGTTCGTCGCGCCGCGCACCCTCACCGAGCGCCGCATCAGCGAGATGTGGAAGAAGCTGATGAAGCGCGAGACGGTCTCGACGCACGACGACTTCTTCGAGACCGGCGGCAACTCGTTGATCGCGGTGGGCCTGGTCAACCGCATCAACAAGGACTTCGGCACCGCCCTGCCGCTCCAGGTCCTGTTCGAGTCGCCGACGATCGAGCAGCTCGCCCGCCGCGTCGACGGCCTGCACGACGGACCGGTCTCGCGGCTGGTCCCGTTGCAGCCCAACGGTGACGCGACGCCGGTGTTCTGCTGGCCGGGTCTGGGCGGCTACCCGATGAACCTCCGCACGCTGGCGAGCCGGTCGGAGCGGCCGTTCTACGGCGTGCAGGCCCACGGCATCAACGAGGGCGAGACGCCGTACCGCACGATCCGCGAGATGGCGGCGGCCGACATCGAGGCCATCAGGGAGGTCCAGCCGGAGGGCCCGTACACGCTGTGGGGCTACTCCTTCGGCGCGCGGGTCGCGTTCGAGACGGCCTACCAGCTCGAACAGTCGGGCCACGAGGTCGCGAACCTGTTCCTGATCGCGCCGGGATCGCCGAAGGTGCGCTCGGAGCGGGCGAACGACGAGGCGTCGTACGACAACAGCGCGTTCGTCACGATCCTGTTCTCGGTGTTCGCGGGCAGCATCACGGACCCGAAGCTCGCGCGGTGCCTGGAGGTCGCGAAGGACGAGGACAGCTTCGCGGCGTTCATCAGCAGCGAGTTCCGCGACCTGGACAGCGAGCTGGTGCGGCGGATCATCCGGATCGTCACGGAGACGTTCTCGTTCAAGTACACCTTCAGCGAGCTGGCCGAGCGCACGATCTCCGCGCCCCTCACCATCTTCAAGGCGCAGGGCGACGACTACTCGTTCATCGAGGGCAGCGAGGGCTTCTCCGTCACCGACCCGGTGGTCGTGGAGCTGGACGCCGACCACTACAGCCTGCTGCGCGAGCCCGACATCGACGAGCTGCTGGCGTCGATGGACCAGCGCGAGACGGTGCGGCAGGAAGTCGCCCGCATCCCCGTGCAGCTGTCGCAGGAGCAGATGTCCGAACTGATCGCCGCCGTCACCAAGGCCGTCACCCTCGCCATCACGGCGAACCAGTCGTGAGGAGGACCCAGTGCCACACGTGAACATCAAGCACTTCCCGAAGGAGCTCACCGACGAGCAGTCGGCCGAGCTGGTCGCCGGCGTCACCGCGGCGGTGACGAAGGCGTTCGGCTGCGACGAGGGCGTCGTGTCGATCGCGGTCGAACCGGTGGCGCAGGAGCAGTGGCAGGACCGGGTCTACGGGCCGGAGATCGTGGAACGCAAGGAACTCCTGCACAAGACCCCGACCTACTGAGGCGCAGATGAACATTCCCCTGGTGTACAGCGAGGAAGTGGCCGAGGCGATCACGGCCGGGCAACCGGTCGTGGCGCTGGAGTCCAACGTCATCACGCACGGCCTCGACTACCCCGACAACGCCGAGACGGCGCGGCGGGTCGAGGACGCGGTCCGGGCGGGTGGCGCGGTGCCGGCCACGATCGGCATCGACGGCGGCAGGATCCTGGTGGGCCTCTCGGAGGACGACGTCGAGAGGTTCGCGACGACCCCGGGCATCCCGAAGGTCAGCAGCAGGGACCTGCCGATCGTGCTGGCACGCGGTGGGATGGGCGCCACGACGGTCGCGTCGTCGGTGATCGCCGCCGAGCTCGCGGGGCTGAAGTTCTTCTCCTCCGCGGGGATCGGCGGCGTGCACCGCGGCGCCGAACGCACGATGGACATCTCGTCGGACCTGGTGCAGTTCACCAGGTCCAAGGTGGCCGTGGTGTGCGCGGGGGCGAAGAACATCCTCGACCTCGGGCTCACCATGGAGTTCCTGGAGACGCACTGCGTGCCGGTCGTCGCCTACCGGTCGGACGACTTCCCGGCGTTCTACTGCGTGTCCAGCGGTCTGCGCAGCCCGCACCGGGTGGACGACGCGGCGGTGCTGGCCCGCGCGATCGAGAACCACTGGGCGGTCGGCAACCCCGGCTCGTTCCTGGTCACCACGCCGACCAAGCTCGCGGACGCGATCGACGGCGGCGAGGTCGAAGCGGTGATCGACAAGGCCGTCCGGCGCGCGGAACGCGACGGCGTGAGCGGGCAGGCGATCACGAAGTACCTGATGCGGGCCGTCGACAGGGCGACGGACGGGCGTTCCGCGAAGGCCAACCAGGCGGTGCTGATCAGCACCGCCGAGGTCGCCGCGGAGCTCGCCGTCGCGCACGCGAAGGAGTTCTCGTCATGAGCCGGTGCGTGGTCTTCGACCTGGACGGCACGCTCGTCGACACCCCGCGCGGGATCGTCACGACGTTCGCCGCGGTGTTCGCCCAGCTCGACCTGCCCACGGTGGACTCGGGCACCATCCGCGGCACGATCGGGCTGCCGCTGCCGGCGGCGTTCGCGAAGGTGCTCGGCGTCGCCGAGGACGAGCCGGTGGTCGGGACGTGCGTCGAGCTGTACCAGTCGACGTTCCGCAAGATCGTGCTGCCGATGGCGACGCAGCTGGTGTTCGCCGGCGTCTACGACGGGCTGCAGTCGTTGCGGGAGGACGGTTTCCTGCTGGCCGTCGCGACGAGCAAGTTCATCCGCAACGCCGAGGCGCTGCTGACCGCCGCGGGCCTGCGCGAGGAGTTCTCGGTCGTCGTCGGCGCGGACCAGGTCTCGAAGCCCAAGCCCGACCCCGAGTCCGGCTTCGTCGTGCTGGAGAAGCTCGGCGTGGCCGCGGCGAACGCCGTGATGGTCGGCGACACGACGCACGACGTGCTGATGGCCCACGGCGCCGGGATGGCGTCGATCGGTGTGACCTACGGCGTGCACAGCGTCGACCAGCTGCTCAGCGCCAACCCGACCTGGCTCGTCGACTCGTTCGCCGGGGTCGTGGCGGCCGTGAAGGAGTGCTCGTGATCTCCATCGACGCCTACCTCGAGAAGAACGTGCACCTGTTGCCGCAGACGAACCAGCTGCGCGCGATGCACACGATCGTCCGCGACCGGAACGCCTCCCGCGAGGACTTCGTCTTCTACACCGAGCGGATCAACCGGCTGCTGGTCGAGGCGGGCCTGAACCTGCTGCCGTTCCAGCCCTGCGACGTCACCACCCCCGTCGGCGCGACCTACCGCGGTCTGAAGCCCGCCGGGAAGCTCGTCGGCGTCCCGATCATCCGCGCCGGCGAGAGCATGGAGGCGGGTCTGCGGGCGGTGGTCCCGGCCGCGCGCATCGGCAAGATCCTCATCCAGCGCGACAAGGCCACCAAGCTCCCGAAGCTCTACTACGCCAACCTGCCGGACGACATCGCGTCGCGGCAGGTGCTGCTGCTCGACCCGATGCTCGCCACCGGCGGCACCGCCAACGCGGCGATCCAGGTGCTGCTCGACCACGGCGTGCTGGAGGAGAACATCGTCTTCGTCACCTTCATCACGGTGGCCGAGGGCATCGAGGCGGTGTGCTCGCGCTACCCGCTGGTGCGGATCGTGACGTCCGCCATCGAGGAGCGGCTCAGCGAGGACGCCTACATGCTGCCGGGCATCGGCGACTTCGGCGACCGCTTCTTCGGCACGAACTAGCAGCGGGGGAACCATGAAGGGCAACAGGCTGCTCGCCGACTCGGCGATCACCGCGCTGGCACCGATGATCTGGGGCAGCACCTACCTCGTCACCACCCAGCTGCTGCCACCGGACCGGCCGCTGCTGGCCGCGGTCGTCCGCGCCCTGCCGGCCGGGCTGGTCCTGTTGCTGTTCGGGCGGATCCTGCCGTCCGGCGTGTGGTGGTGGCGCGCCCTGGTGCTGGGCACGCTCAACATCGGCGCGTTCTTCTTCCTGCTCTTCGTCTCCGCCTACCACCTGCCCGGCGGCGTCGCGGCGCTCGTGGGGTCGGTCCAGCCGGTGATCGTGCTGGTGCTGGCGGCGGTGGTGCTCGGCGACCGGATCAAGCTCCCGCACGTGCTCGCCTGCCTCGCGGCCGTGGTGGGCGTCGGGCTGCTGGTCCTGAAGGCCACCGCGCGGCTCGACCTCGTCGGCGTGTTCGCCGCGCTCGGCGCCGCGGTCTGCATGGCGTCCGGGATCGTGCTCACGAAGCGGTGGCAACGCCCCGTCAACGTCCTGCTGTTCACCGGCTGGCAGCTCACCGCGGGCGGTCTCGTGCTGCTGCCGGCGCTGTTCCTGCTGGAGGGCCTGCCGAGCACGATCACCGGCACCAACGCACTCGGCTTCGGCTACCTGATCGTGCTCGGCTCGCTCTTCGGCTACTCGGTCTGGTTCCGCGGCACCGACCGCGTCCCCGCGATCGGCCTGTCGTTCCTCGGCTTCTGCAGCCCGATCGTCGCGACCGTCCTCGGGTTCGTGTTCCTCGGCCAGACGCTGTCGTTCCTGCAGTTCGTCGGCGCCCTGGTGCTGATCGGCGCGATCGTGCTGGTGCAGCTGACGCCGACGCGCACGCCGCCGGTCGCGGCGGAGCCGGAGCTTCAGCGCACGACGTCGTAGACGAGCTTCTGGATGCCGTTCGCGTAGGTCTCGCTCTCGACGACCTTCAGCATCTGCTTGTCCTTGTCGGTCTCGCTGAACAGCCGCTTGCCCGCGCCGAGCAGCACCGGGAACACCAGCAGGTGGTAGCGGTCGATCAGGCCGGCGTCGGACAGGTTGCGGTTGAGCGTCGCACTGCCGTGGATGGAGATCGGGCCGCCCTCGGTCTCCTTCAGCGCGGCCACGTCGTCGAGCGAGCGCAGGATGGTGGTCTCGCCCCAGTTGCCGACGAGCTGGTCGTCCTTCAGCGTGCGGGAGACGACGTACTTCGGCATGACGTTGTACTGCGGGAAGTAGTCGAGCGTCGGCCACACCGGCGCGAACGCCTCGTAGCTGACCCGGCCCATCATCATGGCCGCGGCTTCCTCCTGCTCGCGGCCCTTGATCTCGTAGGCGGCCTCGTCGAACTCGATGTCCTTGAACGTCCAGCCGGAGCTGCGGTGACCCGGCTCGCCACCGGGTGCCTCGACGACGCCGTCGAGGGAGACGAAGGCCGTGGCGATGAGGGTGCGCATCTGGTTCTCCTTGGTTCGCGCTCGCTGTCATCAGTGCGTCGAACGGGAGGTGCCGGGAATCGACATCTCGCGTCAGAAGATTTTCGGTCATGTCCCCCGGCGCCGCCGGACCGGTCAGGAATCGAGAAGCACGGCCGCCGGTCCCGCTCCTACCGTTGTCCACATCGCCAGGACGACAGGAGGACGGAAGATGAGCGGCAGCAAGGGAATTCGGCAGTTCCACCGCGTGGTGAGCATGGTGTTCATGGCCACGGTGGTGTTCACGGCGGTCGCGCTCACCGTGGACAGTTCGGTGGTGTGGGTGTCGTACGTGCCGCTGCTGCCGCTGTTCGTCCTCATGGGAACGGGCGTGTACATGTGGTTCCTGCCGACGCTGGCCCGCCGCCGGGCAGCACGCCGTGTCTAGAGCCAGCCGCGGTCCCGTGCCGTGTTGGCCGCCTCGGACCGGTTGCGGGCGCCGAGCTTCGCCATCGCGGTCGACAGGTAGTTGCGGACGGTGCCCTCGGCGAGGTTGAGCCGCACGGCGATGTCGGCGTTGCTCGCACCGGTCGTGACCTCGCGCAACAGCTCGCGTTCGCGGGGCGTCAGCGGGTCGGCGCTGTCCCAGGCGGCCATCGCGAGCTCCGGTGCCACGACCCGTTCGCCGGCGTGCACCCGCCGCAACGCCGACACGAGGTCCGCGATCGGCGCGTCCTTGAGCACGTACCCCGCCACGCCCGCGTCCATCGCGCGGCGCAGGTAGCCGCTGCGGGCGAACGTCGTGATGATCAGGACGCGCGTGGCGTCGCCACGGCCGCCGATCTCCTGCGCGACGTCGAGGCCGGTCCTGCCGGGCATCTCTATGTCGGTGAGCAGCACGTCGGGCCGGTGCTCGGCGACGGCCGCGAGGGCCTCGTCGCCGTCACCCGCCGTGGCGACGACCGTGACGTCGGGCTGGAGGTCGAGCAGCTGGGCGAAGGCGCCGCGGACCATCGCCTGGTCCTCGGCGAGGACGACCCTGATCACGCCGCCGACCTGCGGCGGCGTCACGTCGCCACCTCCAGCGGCACCGCGATCGTCACCGTCGTCCCCGCCGCACCGGTCCGCCGCACCAGCCCGCCGAGCGCCGCGATCCGTTCGCGCATCCCCGTCAATCCGTTCCCCTCCGGCCCCCTGCCGCCGACGCCGTCGTCGGCCACGACCACCCGCAGCTCGCCCTCGCGGGCCTCGACCCCGATGTGGCAGGTCGACGCCCGCGCGTGCCGGACCACGTTGGTCACGGCCTCCCGCAACGCCAGCGCCAGCTCGTGCTCGGTCGACCCGACGATCGCCAGCCCCTCGTCCCGCCGCACGACCACCTCGACGCCCAGCGCGGTCAACGCCGTCCGCGACGCCTCCAGCTCCGTGTCGAGGCTCGCGCTGCGCCAGCCGGACACGGCGTCGCGGATCTCCCCCAGCGCCGCGCGGGCCGCGGTCTCGATCTCCGCCGCCTCCGACGGGGCGCGGGCGGGGTCGGCGGCGACCAGCTGGGCGCGCACGATGATCGCGGTCAGCGTGTGGCCCAGCAGGTCGTGCAGGTCGCGGGCGATGCGCTCGCGTTCGGCGAGCGTGGCGAGGTGCTCGACGCGGGCGGTGCGGATGCGCAGCTCGGCGGCGTCGCGCTCCCGTTCCGCCCACTCCACCTGCAGGATGCCGACCAGCCACAGGAAGATCAGCGACGGCAGCAGCGCCCACAGCCGGTACGGCGCCGGCACGACCGACACGACGGAGAACACGCTGATCAACGCCGACAGGCCGACGAACCACCGCATCGCCACCCGCCGCGACTCGGTCAGGCCCGCGAACGCCGCCGCGTAGACGAACAGCACCGCGGCACCGGTGTTGAACGGCGTCACCAGCGAGCCGAGCACCACCGTCGGCACCAGGCACCACCAGCGGACGAGCTCCGGCCGGTGCCCCGACAGCACGTACAGCGGCACGAAGAGCACGACCACGCCGACGACGAGCGCCCAGTCCACCCAGCCGGCGCCGGGGTCGAAGACCGGCGCCCACAGCAGGTTCCCCAGGTAGAGCAGGTGGAACCAGCGGGAGATCCCAGTGACCTGTTTCATGACCGGGCACGACGATACGACACCGCGGCCAGCCCCGCGGCCACGACCGCCGTACCGAGCAGCACCAGCACGTGCGTCAGGGCGGGAGCCCCCGTCACCTGGGCGAGCGCCAGGCGTCCGAGGTGGTAGGTCGGCAGGAACCGCGCGACGTCGGCGAAGAACGCCGGCATGATCTCCAGCGGCATCCACAGTCCGGACAGGACCGCCGACGGGATCAGGATCGCGTTCAGCACGGCGGCCGCGGCCCCCGCGCCCACCTGGAACCCGACCGCGAGGCTCAGCAACGCGAACGGCAACGCCCCCAGCACCAGCACGGCGACCACCCGCAGCACCACCGGCAGCGGCGCGTCGAGCGCCCCGGACACCGCCGCCGTCGCCGTCATCGCGAGCAGCACGCCCACCGCGTACGGCAGCGCCGCCGCGACCTTCGCCGCCAGCGTCACGCCGATCGGCACGGCCGACACCTGCTTGGCGCGCAGCCACCCGCGTTCCCGGTCGGCCGCGACGCCGATGCCGGGGTTCATCAGCACCACCGAGATCGCGCCGAACGCGCCGAACGTGGCGAGCATCGTGGTCCCCGCGGACACCCCGCCGCTGCTGAGCTTCCCGAACAGCGACACGAACAACGCGAAGAACCCGACCGGCATGATGATCGAGAAGAACAACGCGGCCGGCTCGCGGACGATACCCCTCAGCTCGTCCGCCAGCTCCACACCGAAGACCTTCACGCGGCACCCCTCTCCATCAGACCGGCCACTGCCTCTTCCAGCCCGGCGCTCTCGACCCGCAGGTCGGTCAGGCCGGGGTCCTCCGCCAGCAGCACCCGCAGCAACGCCTCGGGCGTGCGGGTGCCGAGGTGCACGTGCTCGCCCTCGAACCGCACCGACACCACCCCCGGCAGCGCTTCGAGCCGCGCACGCCCCAACGCCGTCCGCGCCACCACCGTGCGGTCGGGCAGCCGCGCCACCAGCTCGTCCGGCGTGCCGGCGGCCCGCACGCGCCCGCTGTCCACGACCACCACGCGGTCGGCGACGGCCGACGACTCCTCGATGAGGTGCGTGGTGATCAGCACGCCGGTCCCGCGCTCGCGCCGTTCCGCGAGCAGCTGCCAGAACCTCCTGCGGGCGGGCAGGTCCAGGCCCGCGGTCGGTTCGTCGAGCACCAGCAGCCGCGGGTCGGCCACCAGCGCCATCGCGAGCTGGAGCCGTTGCTTCTGGCCGCCGGAGAGCTTCGACGCGCGCCGCCCGGCCAGGTCCGTGAGGTCGAGCTCGGCCATGACCGGCCCGGCCGCCGACCGGGACACCCCCGCCCGCACCGCGGCACCGGTGACCAGCTCGCTCACCTTCAGCGTGTTCGGGAACCCGAGCGACTGCTGCACGACCCCCATCCGCCGGCGGGTGGCCGCGACGCGCGGGTCACCACCGCAGACCCTGACCACGCCCTCCTTGGCCGGCAGCAGCCCGATCACCATGTTCACCAGCGTCGTCTTGCCCGCGCCGTTCGGCCCGAGCAACGCGACGCACTCCCCCGCACCGACGTCGAGGTCGACCCCGTCCACCGCCTGCGTGGCGCCGTAGTTGTGCCGCACCCCGCGCACTTCGAGCACCGTTTCCATGCCGTCGAGCCTGGTCGAACGGGCCGGTCGCCAGTAGTGAGGCGCGGTCACCGGCTCCGGGTGACAAATGTCAGCTTGACCCTGCACCGTGGTGCGGGGTCCATCGTGGCCGCCATGACGAGTGATCAGTCCGCCGTGACCCGCTGGGGCCGCGCAGGCGCGGTGTACGACTTCGTGGCGAGCATCGCGTTCGTGACGCCGTGGACCGCCGGTCTGGCGATGGAGTTGCTGGGGGTCGACGGGAACACGCCCACGCTCCTGTTCGCCACGTTGTTCGGCACGGTGGTGGTGATGTGGTCCATCGCCCGCTGGCTCCGCCCGCAACCGGTGCTGATCGGCATCGACACCGCCGGCCGGGCGTTGTTCAGCCTGTGGTTCGCCTGGGCGCTGGCCGACGGGCAGACCAGGGCGCTCGTGGTGTTCCTGGTGCTGGAGCTGTTCTGGGGCGCGGCCCAGCTGCGCGCCCTGGTGCGGAGGTAGTTTGCCGTGGTGCGCATATCCGAACTGGCCCGCGCCGCCGGGGTGGGCATCAGCACCGTGCGGTTCTACGAACGCCGCGGCCTCGTCGTCCCGACCTCCCGCACCCACGGCGGCTACCGCCACTACGACCGGGAAGCGTTGCGGCGCCTCAAGTTCATCCGCCGCGCGCAACGACTCGGCTTCACCCTCGCCGAGGTCGAGCAGATCCTGGCCTTCTCCACCGCGCCCGCCGACCTGGGCGACGTGCTCGCCGGCAAGGTCGCCGAGATCGAACAGCGGATGCACGACCTCGAACGCGTGCGGCTGGCGCTGCTCGACGTCGCCGCCAACGGCGTCCAGGAGCAGTGCCCGGTGGTCGCCGCGCTCAACGACTGAGCCGTAGGCTGCGCGAACGCGAACCGGAGGTGGGCGAGCTGCGCG
>NZ_DASVFL010000290.1:0-6162 GCF_036380075.1 Lentzea sp.
GCCAGGAGCTTCGTGCGGTTCCTGCTGCCGTTGTCGGTGGCGGTCACGGCGGTGTGGGCGTACGTCGTGGTCTCCCGCGACACGGCGTTCCACGGCTGGACGCGGTGGGTGGTGCTCGGGGTCGCGGCGGTGGCGATCGTCGTGCTGCTGCTCGGCCTGCGGCGGGCCGGGCTGGTGGCCGCGGTCGTCGCGATGCTGCTGACACCGGCCGTGTGGTCGACGGCGACCGCCGCCACGGCCAGTTCGAACGGCGGCATCCCCTCGGCGGGACCGAACACGCCGGGCGGCGGCGGTTTCCAGGTCTTCCGGGGCGGACAACAGCCGCCCGGCGGCGTGCCGCAGCAGCGGCAGAACGGCCGGGGCGACCGCGGTCAGGCGCCCGGCGGGTTCGGCGGCGAACGGGCCTCGCTGACCGACGAGCAGAAGCGGATCCTCGACTACGCCAAGGAGCACGGCGGCGGCGCGGAGATCACGCTCGCGGTCGCCGGGTCGTCGCAGGCGGCCTCGCCGTTCATCCTCGGCTCGGACGAGGTCGTGATCGGCATGGGCGGGTTCTCCGGTTCGGACAACGCGCCGTCGGTCGACCAGCTCCAAGCGTGGGTCGCCGAGGGCAAGCTCAAGTTCGTGCTCAGCGGCGGTGACCGGATGGGCGGCGGTCCCGGCGGCCGCAGCGATCACGGCCGCCAGGAGTGGATCTCGCAGCACTGCACGGCGGTCGACCCGAGTGCGTACGGCGGATCGGCCCAGTCGCTGCTGGAATGCCGCGCGTGAGACCGGTCAGGGCACGAGTGCCCAGGCCTGCTGCGCGCTGGCCTTGCAGAACGCGAGCCAGCGGCTCTGGGTGGTGATCACGCCGTCCGAGCCGGCGCGGACCAGCGCGGCCGAGGAGTCGCGCTGGGTCTGCGGGCCCCAGTCGCCGTCGATCCCCGTCGAGTAGCCCCAGATGTACTGGCAGGCGGCCTGCACGAAGTACGTCTGGGTCGTCGAGGAGGTGGCGAACGACGAGTCGCCGCTGCCGGAGATGGCGTTGTCGACGTGCACGTGGTTGTGGTGCTCGGAGTCGTCCAGGTACGACAGCACGTGCCGGAAGTGGTGGTGCAGCGACGCGACCGTGCCCCAGTACCGGATCCGCGCGGTGCGCAGGGCGTCGCCGGTGAGGCTCCGCCACTGGTCGTAACGGGCGTTGAAGCCCGTGAAGGTGGCGCCCGTGTCGCGGTTGGTGATGAGCATGCGCGCGAGGTCGAACGCCCGCCCCTCGCCGTGCATGCCCGGCTTGTCGACGTAGGCGCCGTACGAGTAGATCTTGTGCGGCGCGGTCCAGTGGTACGGCGTCCACTTGCGCCAGTTGACGTGCCAGGTCTCCAGACGCGAGTAGAAGCCGGGCTCGTAGCGGAACGACGACGCGGCGCCGTTCACCTCGTAGTACGTCGGCTGCGAGTTGATCTCGCTCTGCGTGACGAGGGCCGCCGCGGTCGCCGGGCTGCCGCCGAGCAGCACCGCCGCCGACCCCGCCACCCCCGCGGCGAGGATGCTCCGGCGCGAAATCGATCCGTTCATGCCCGGCAGTCTTCTGCCGGGCACGAACGCGATCCCTAGTCGCGCGGCCAGTCTTGCGCCACCTCCTCGACGGCCGGTTCGTCAGGCTCCGCCTGCTCGGCGAGCATCCGTTCGACCTGGTCCCTGCCGGCACCGAACATGAAGCACATGCCGTCGACGTTAGGCGCGGCCCGTGTCCCGGGCTTCTCGATTCCTGCTCGCTGCGAGCGCACCGGCCCCGAGCGCCACGAGCAGCACGCCGAGCAGGCCCAGGCCTAGCACCGAGGCACCGGTCCTGGCCAGCGCCTGCTGGGGTTGGGGCTGGGGCTGGGGTTGTGCCGCACCGCTGGGACCGGGAGGAACGGGACCGGGCGTCGGCGGCTCCTCGGTCACCGGTTCGGCGGAGACGGCGGCCTTCGCGGTGGCCTCGGCGTTGCCGTTCCCCTCCAGGACGCGCGGCCCGAACTGGCAGACCGCGACCACCTCGCCGCGACCCAACGCCTCCTGCGGCACCACGTCGGTGACGCTGAACTTCCTGGTCTCGCCCGCCGCGAGGGTCACGCCGCGACCCGTCGGTGCCAGGTCACCCCAGCTGACCCTGGAGCCGATGTACTGCTTGCTCCCGTAGTCGAGGCAGGCCGCCTGGACGCCGTCGACCGGGACCGTGCCGGAGTTCGTCAGCGTCGCCGTGATCGTGACGGGATCCCCCGCCCGGTAGGTGGTCCTGTCCAGGTCCAGTTGCGCCTGGACCGAGTCGGTGGCCGGTCGTTCCGCGCGCACGGAGAGCTCGACGCCGGTCGGCGTGACGAGGAGGTCGTACGCCGCTCCGTCGCCCCTGGGCACCACCCAGCCGTCGGGGTGCCGGTACCCGGCGAGCCAGGGGCCGCCCTCCACCCCCTCGAACAGGAACCGCCCGTCGGAGCTGGTGGTGCGCTCGGCCCGGTTGCCGTACGCGCCCCAGATGGTGACCGCGGTGCCGGCGAGCACCTCTCCGTCGTCCTGGCGGCCGTTGCGGTTCTTGTCCCCGTAGACGACGCCGCGCACGTCACCGGCGGTCGGTGTGACCGTGGCGAGGGCGCCGAACCTGTCCTCCTTGTTGTCCTTCCGCCCGGTGAAGTTCAGGTAGCGGTCGGTGAAGCCCGCCGTCGCGTTCTGCCTGTTGTACCGGTCGGCGACGGCACCCGAGAACTCGAGCACTCGGGTCTCGCCGGGGGCGACGGTGATGCCGTCGTCCGTGGGGCGCAACGGCTGCCAGTTCCACCGGTCGTACATCGGGCTGCCCAGCGGGAACGGCAGGCGGACGTGCTCCGCGGCCCGTGTGCCGACGTTGGTGATCGTGAACTTGATGCGCATGTTCTCGTGCAGCAGGTAGTGCTGCTTGTCGAACTCGACGGTGGTGCGCAGGGCCGGTTCCGGCTCCTGGGCCAGTGCGGTCGGGGCTCCTAGAGCGAGTAACGCGGCTGCGGTCAGCGCGCCGAACCGGAGCAGGGCGCGTCTCAGCGATGTGGTGTGCACTTCATCCCCCATGGATGTGTCTTCCCGTGACGCCCCTCAACGCCGCACTTGCCCGGTTTGTTGAGTTCGGCGGCCAACTCGTGCGGAACTGGCGGAAAAATCTGCGCGTGATGCGGGCGGCGGGAGCATCCTCGTGCTGAGATCTGCGTCTTCAGGGGTGAGAGAGGGAGGCACCGTGACCGATCGCGGCGACCGCATTGTGAGTGTGCTCGAGGACGCGTTCTCGGGGCTGATGGCGGCCGACCCCGCCGCGTTCCGCCACAAGTTCCGCAAGATGGCGGCCGAGCCGTTCACGTTCTACCGGGGCAGCGCCTGCCTCTTTTACGCCGACATGGCCGAATTGCCCGATGAATGGGCCGACGACCGCACGAGTCGCATTTGGATCCAGGGCGACCTGCACGCGCAGAATTTCGGCACGTACATGGACTCCGAGGGCACGCTGGTGTTCGACGTGAACGACTTCGACGAGGCCTACCTCGGCTCGTTCACGTGGGACGTCCGCCGCTTCGCCGCGTCCATGGCCCTGCTCGGCTGGCGCAAGGCGTTGCCGGACAGCGTGATCACCGACCTGATCCGCACCTACGTCTCGGCCTACGTCGCCCAGGTCCGCTCGTTCGCGGAGCACCCGAACGACGAGCTCTTCAGCCTCCGCCTCGACAGCACCGAGGGCGCCCTGCACCGCGTGCTGCAACGAGCCAGGCTGGAGACGCGCATCGGCCTGCTGAACGAGAAGACGGTCATCGTCGACTACGAACGCCAGTTCCGCCGCGACCGCGAAGGCACCCACGAACTGACGCCGGAAGTCCGCGCCGCCGTCGAGCTGGCGTTCGAGTCCTACCTGGACACGATCCCGACCGGCAAGCGCGCCAGCAGCCGCACGTACGCCGTCAAGGACGTGGTGGGCCGCAGCGGTTTCGGCATCGGCTCGGCCGGCCTGCACGCGTACAACATCCTCGTCGAGGGCCGCTCGCAGGCGTTGGAGAACGACGTCGTGCTGTCCATGAAGCAGGCGAACATCGCCGCCCCCAGCCGCATCGTCCACGACGAACGCATCCGCGAGTACTTCACCGACCACGGCCACCGCACCGCCGTCTCGCAACGCGCACTGCAGGCCCACGCCGACCCGTGGCTGGGCAACACGCAGATCGACGGCGTCGGCTACGTCGTCTCCGAGCTCTCGCCGTACGAGGCCGACCTGGACTGGTCCGACCTCACCGAGCCCGCCGACATGCTGCCCGTCCTCGACTACCTGGGCCGTGCCACCGCCAAGATGCACTGCGTGGCCGACGAGGACTCGTCGCAGACTCTCGTCGACTTCCAGTGCGAGGAGGCCATCTCGGCGGCGATCGGGGACCGCGACGAGGAGTTCGCGGAGTCGATCGTGGCGTTCGCGCTGGAGTACGCGCAGCAGACGAGGGAGGACCACCGGCTGTTCGTGGACGCGTTCCGGGAGGGACGGATCAAGGGGGTCGACGCCACGGCGTAGTCCGGACGGCGGTATGTTTGCGGCCGATCGAACGACAGGAAGCTCGATGGCCCGCTCCGACGACGCCCGGCACAACCTCGACGAGCTGGGCGCCCTCCTCCGAACGCATCGGAAGCAGGTCGGCCTTTCCGGTGTCGAGGCCGCCCGACGAGCGGGCTTCACCCAGTCGAAGCTGTCCAAAATCGAGAACGGCGTCCTGCTGCCCGGCCCAGACGACGTCCGTCGCCTCACGACCGCCCTCGGCATGAGTTCCGCGGCCACCGGCGAAGCGCTCGAGCTCGCGCGCCTGCTGGAGATCGACCAGTCTGCACCGCGCATAGTGCTGCGCAGAGGCTCACTCACAGAGCACACCACGCTCCTGACCCGATTCGGCTCCACCGGCAGCGTCGTGGCCGCGGACCCGGCGGTGGTACCCGACTGGCTCCGGACCCGCGATTATCTGCTCGCGGCCTCCGGGCCGCTCAGCGCGCGCAACGAGCAGGCCGCGACCTCACTGCTCGCCAAGCGGCAGCGGCTCCTGGCGACGCCAGGCATCACGTTCGAGTTCTACGTGTACGAAAGCGCGTTGCGCACCCGCGTCGGGTCCTCGTCGGTCATGGCGGAGCAGATTGACTCGATCAGGAAGATGCCCCTGCAGCACCCGAACGTCGCGGTCCGGGTCATCGACAGTCACGCAGAGGTGGCGCCACCACTCCCGCACGGTTTCGAACTGCGGGACGACCGGCTCGTGGTGATGACGACGGCACCGGGCACCGCCGTGATCACCGCCGAGGACGACATCGCACCGTTCCGAGTACTCGTTGATTCGCTGCGGGAACGCGCACTCAGCGAGCACAGGTCTCAGAGCTTCCTCTCCAGGCTGGCCACGGTCTACAACCTGGAAGAACGAATCAACTTCGCCTGCTGATCCCAGGTGAGGACGTCCGGGCTCATCTGGGATCAGCAAACATGAATTGCATTCAGAACCGACCGGGGGAAGTCGGTTCGAAATCACACTGGCTCAACCACGCGTCCTGATCGGGGTAGACCCGATCAGCCTGCCCAATGACGACTCTGCGTCTCCATGGGCGTCGGAGTCGCATTGGCCTGGACCACACCAAGGCTCATTACGCCTACCAGAGTCAGCACTCCCAAGGCGATCCTGACGAGCTTGATCTTCAGCTCCTTTGATTAAGTGTTACCGGTCGGGGCTGGCTTCAACCAGGTGGAATACTTATCACACCGACACACTGCAACACCAAATCGGGGGAACGTCTGCGCTCCGGGTGACCCTCGAACGGGCGACGACGGCCGCAGGAGACAACGTCAGGTAGCAAAAAGCTTAGTAAGCCTCAGGATCGCACTCAAGAACGGGTGAGCCGGTCCGCGCTTCGGGCAGCTCGATTTCCGAGCTCAGGAGCCGAAGTTCGGCTGCCACCTGGCCGGCGCGCTCCGGGTCCAGGTCAAGGAGGATCGACTGGGCCCGTTCCATGGCTTCGATCACCCCGTCACGCTGACCGGCGATCGAGAGGATCTTCGCGAGCACCAGGAGAGCCGTCGCTTCACTGAGCGACGCTCCCGCTCGAGCGCAGAACCGAATAGCCTGACGCGCATACTGTTTAGCCTTCAACAAAGAGCCCGCCTGC
>NZ_DASVFL010000291.1:0-61176 GCF_036380075.1 Lentzea sp.
GATCGCCAGCGCCAGCAGCCAGACGGTGCCGGTCTCCAGCACCGAACGCGGGTTGGCGAGGTGGCCGAGGGCGAACTCCCACGTCGCCTCGCCGCCGTCGAACTTCGAGCCCCAGCCGCGCTGCTGCACGCCGAACCAGCCCGCGAGGTCGCCGGTGCGGGACGAGACCCAGGCCAGGTAGCCGAGCAGGCCGAGCGGGGCGATCAGGCCGCCCGCCCACGCGCGCCAGTCGCGGTGGTCGGCGACGACCGCCACCAGCGCCGCGAGGCCGACGGCCACGATCAGGGCCGCCGCCGTGGGGCGGACCAGGCCCGCCGCCGCGCAGCACACGCCCGCGAGGAGCCACCGCTTCTTCACCACGCCGACGAGGGCCCACACGGCGAACGCGCAGAACGTCGCCTCCGAGTAGGTCATCGACAGCACGACCGCCATCGGCGAGGCGGCGAAGAGCGTGACCAGGACCAGGCCGGTGACCGCGGAGCCGTCGCGGACCACGCGGCCCAGGACGAACAGGCCGTAGGCGCAGAACAGGCCGCTGACCAGGCTGACCGCGAACGCCGCGCCCACCACGTCCACGCCCGGCAGGGCGTCGACCCACCTGATCAGCGCGGGGTAGCCGGGGAAGAACGCCAGCGGGGTCTCGGCGGTGCGCCTGCCCGCCGCGTCGGTGAGGCGCGCCGGCACGTCGTCGTAGCCGCCCTGGGCGATGCCGAGGAACCACTCGCCGTCCCACGACTTCAGGTTGTCGACGGACGTGTCGGTCTTGCCGTTGAGCCCGTTCTGGTACTCGACGACCAGCTGGAGGACGAACAGGCCGACCTGGCGCACGACCAGGTAGATCAGCGCGGGCGCCGTCCAGAGGGCGGCGGGGTGTCTGAGCGCCTCGGCCATCCGCGAGCGCGCACTGCTCTCAGGCACGGCTGCTGGGGCCTCCACGACATCGGTGCTCGACGACACCCGGACAGCGTAGTCACGCGCGTCACGGCTCCAGAGTCTCACCAGGTGGTCCGGGTAGGCTGCCCACGACGTGGGGTTTTGGTCGCGCGAAGGAGGTCAGGTCGGTGGCGCTCGTCGTCCAGAAGTACGGCGGTTCATCGGTTGGAAGTGCCGAGCGGATCAAACGCGTGGCCGAGCGCATCGTCGCGACCAAGAAAGCGGGCAACGACGTCGTCGTCGTGGTGTCCGCCATGGGCGACACGACCGATGAGCTGCTCGACCTCGCCCGCCAGGTCTCGCCGGTACCGCCGGCCCGCGAGCTCGACATGCTGCTGACCTCCGGTGAGCGGATCTCGATGTCGTTGCTCGCGATGGCGATCAACTCGCTGGGTGCCGAGGCGCGCTCGTACACGGGCTCGCAGGCAGGTGTGATCACCACGTCCGCGCACGGCAAGGCCCGGATCATCGACGTGACCCCCAGCCGGATCCAGGACGCGATGGCCGAGGGCGCCATCGTGATCGTCGCCGGCTTCCAGGGCGTCTCGCAGGACTCCAAGGAGATCACCACGCTCGGCCGCGGCGGCAGCGACACCACGGCGGTGGCGCTCGCGGCGGCGACGAAGGCCGACGTGTGCGAGATCTACACCGACGTGGACGGCGTCTACACCGCCGACCCGCGGATCGTGCCGAACGCGAAGAAGCTCGACACGACCACGTACGAGGAAATGCTCGAGATGGCCGCCTGCGGCGCCAAGGTGCTGATGCTCCGCTGCGTGGAGTACGCCCGGCGCTACAACGTCCCCGTGCACGTCCGCTCTTCGTTCAGCAACAAGACCGGGACCATCGTGTCCGGTTCAGTGGAGGACCTTCCCGTGGAACAGGCGATGATCACCGGCGTCGCGCACGACCGGTCTGAAGCCAAGATCACCGTGACCGCCGTGCCGGACCACCCCGGCATCGCCGCCAGGATCTTCCGGGTCGTAGCGCAGGCGGAGCTCGACATCGACATGGTCGTGCAGAACGTGTCGCAGGCGGCGTCCGGCCGCACGGACATCACGTTCACGCTGGCCAAGGTCGACGGACCGCGTGCCGTGGCCGCGCTGGAGAAGTCCCGCGGCGAGATCGGCTTCGACCAGGTCCTCTACGACGAGCACGTCGGCAAGGTGTCGCTGATCGGCGCGGGCATGCGCTCGCACCCCGGCGTCACGGCGACGTTCTGCGAGGCGCTGGCCACGGCCGGCGTCAACATCGACATCATCTCCACCTCGGAGATCCGCATCTCGGTCATCTGCCGCGACACCCAGCTCGACGACGCCGTCCGTGCCCTGCACGACGCGTTCGAGCTCGGTGGCGACGAGGAGGCCGTCGTTTACGCAGGGACTGGACGATGACTGGGCCTGTACTCGCGCTGGTGGGCGCGACCGGTGCCGTCGGCACCGTGATGATCGACATCATGAACACCCGCTCCACCTTCCCGTGGGGCGAGGTGCGGCTGATCGCCTCCGCGCGGTCGGCGGGCAAGAAGATCAACGTGCGCGGGCAGGACCTCACGGTCGTCGCCCTGTCGCCCGAGGCGTTCGACGGCGTCGACATCGCGATGTTCGACGTGCCGGACGAGATCTCGGCCGAGTGGGCGCCGGTCGCCGCCGAGCGCGGCGCGATCGCGATCGACAACTCCGGCGCGTTCCGGATGGACGCCGACGTGCCGCTGGTCGTGCCCGAGGTCAACGCCGACCAGATCGACAACCGCCCGCGCGGCATCATCGCGAACCCGAACTGCACGACGCTGTCGATGATGGCGGCGCTCGGCGCCCTGCACCGGGAGTTCGAGCTCAAGGAACTGGTCGTCGCGTCGTACCAGGCCGCGTCCGGCGCCGGCCAGTCCGGCATCGACCGCCTGTACGCCGAGATCGCGGCGCTGGCGGGCAAGGAGGCGGGCGTCACCGCGGGTGACGTGGCCGAGGCGCTGGCCTCCGCCGGTCTGTCGGCGGACGACTCGCCGTTCCCGGCCCCGCTGGCGCTGAACGTGGTGCCGTGGGCCGGTTCGGTGAAGGAGGACGGCTGGTCGTCGGAGGAGCTGAAGGTCCGCAACGAGGCCCGCAAGATCCTCGGCATCCCGGACCTCAAGGTCTCCGCCACGTGCGTCCGCGTCCCGGTCGTCACGACGCACTCGCTGTCGGTCCACGCGACGTTCGCGCGCGAGGTCACCGTCGAGGCGGCGCACAAGATCTTCGAGGAGCAGCCGACCATCGTCCTGATCGACGACCCGGCCGCCAAGAAGTTCCCGACGCCCGCCGACGTGGTGGGCGGCGACCCGACGTACGTCGGCCGCGTGCGCCAGGCGCTGGACTTCCCGAACACGCTGGACTTCTTCGTGTGCGGTGACAACCTGCGCAAGGGTGCGGCGCTCAACACCTACGAGGTCGCGGAAGAGCTCGCGAAGCGCCTCTGAGGATCGTGAGGTCGAGGCCCCCGTCGTGCGGACGACGGGGGCCTCTTCTCTCCTAGGGTGTGGTCATGGCGGAGAGCGACGAGCAGTACGACGCGCTGGGCGCGATCTACGAACGTGCCAAGCACATCCCGACCGGACTGGCCGAGCGCGCGACGTTGCTGTCCGCGGTCGGTGACCTGCGCGGCAGGTCCGTGCTGGACGTGGCCTGCGGCACCGGTTTCTACGCCCGGCTCTTCCACGACCTCGGCGCGGTGAGGGTCGCCGGCGTCGACTCGGCGGGCGAGATGATCGGCTACGCCAAGCACGTCGAGGAACGCGAGCCGCGCGGCATCACCTTCGAGCAGCACGACGCGACGGCGTTGCCGGTGCTCGGCGAGTTCGACGTCGTCACGGCGGTGTGGCTGCTCGGGTACGCGGACGACGTGCCCGCGCTCGACGCCATGATCGGCAACCTGAAGGCCAACCTCGCGCCCGGCGGCCGGCTCGTCGTGCTGGTGCCCAACCCCGACGCCGACTGGGACCTGCTCGGCCAGTACGGCCGCTACGGCTACGAGATCACCCGCACCGGCCCGCCGGCCGTGAAGCAGCCGGTCACCGTGCACGTGCTGGGTGATCCGCCGTTCGACTTCGACTCGTTCTACTGGGAGCGCGGCGTGTTCGACGGCGCGCTGACCCGCGCCGGCCTGGTCGAGGTGGCGCGGCAGCCGACCGTGACGCCCGACGACGACCGCGGCGAGGAGTTCTGGGGCCCGCTGCGGCAGTCCCCGAGCTTCGCCGTCTTCACCGCCGTGCGGGGTGAGTCGTGATCGTTCTCGCGGTGGACCTCGGCACGACGGCGACGAAGGTCGTGGCGGTCGACGCCATGGCGCGGGTCGTCGCCTCGACCGAACGCACCTATCCCATGCACACCAGCGGGTTGGAGGCCACGCACGACCCGAGGCAGGTGCTCGACGCCGCGTTCGACGCGATCCGCGAGCTGGCCTCCGAGGACGTGCGGGCGATCGCGCTGACCGGCGCCATGCACTCGATCATGGGCCTGGACGCGTCGCTGACGCCGGTGACGGACGCGTTGAGCTGGGCCGACAACCGCGCGGTCGAGCAGACGGAACGCCTGCGCGGCACCGCGGAGGGCCGCGCGCTGCACCAGGCGACCGGCGCGCCGATCCACTCGTTCACGCCGCTGATGAAGCTCGCGTGGTTCCACGAGAACGGCGTCACGGCCGCGAAGTGGTGCGAGATCAAGGACTTCGTCCACCTCCACCTCACCGGTCAGCTGATCAACGAGCACTCGTGCGGCTCCGGCACGGGCCTGATGAACATCCACACGCTGCAGTGGCACGAGCCGTCGCTGGAGTTCGCCGGGGTGACCGCGGACCAGCTGCCGCCGCTCGTCGAACCCACGCACTCGACGCCGCTCACGGCCGTCATCCCCGGTCTGCGCCCCGGCATCCCGGTGGTCGTCGGCGGTGGCGACGGCCCGCTCGGCAACCTCGGCGTCGGCGCGGCCACGCCGGGAGCGGGCGCGGTCTCGCTCGGCACGTCGGGCGCGCTCCGCGTGGCGCAGCAGGGTCCCGGCGTCGACGAGGAGGGCCGGACGTTCAGCTACGCCATCGGCGAGGGCCTCTGGGTCCGCGGCGGTGCGATCAGCAACGGCGGCGTGGTCGCGCAGTGGGCCGCGGAGACGTTCGGCATCGAGGTCGGCGACCTGCTCGACCAGGCCTCGAAGGTCGACTCCGACGGGCTCGTCGCGTTGCCGTACCTGCTGGGCGAACGTGCGCCGTGGTGGGACCCGACGACGCACGCCGCACTGCTCGGACTGCGGCGCGAACACACCCCTCAGCAGATCACCAAGGCGTTGGTCGAGGGTGTGTGTCAGCAACTGGCGCTGGTGCTGGACGCCGTGCCGAACGTCGAGTCGTTGCGGATCACCGGCGGTGCCTTCCGGTCGCCGATCTGGGCGCAGACGCTGGCGAACACGCTCGGCATGCCGTTGCACCTCACCGAGGACAGCGGCGGTTCGGCCGTCGGCGCGGCGCTGCTGGCGTGGCGGGCGCTGGACGAGATCCCGAGCCTCACCGTCGACCTCGTGCGGCCGACGCGGACGATCGTCCCCGACGAGGACGCGATCGTGAGGTACGCGAAGGCGCGGCCGTTCGTCGCGAAGGCCTACCGGGCACTGGAAGAGCTGTACGCCGAATCACATCGTTAGCAAAGAAAACCTTTTGCCGGGCGGGCGAGGATGAGCGGTGTGGACCTCGCCCCCTTCAGACACGTCCTGATGCTGCCCCGAGTACGCCCGCTGGCGTTGCTGATGTTCTTCGCGAGGATGCCCCCGGCGGCCACCGGCGTGATCCTGACGCTGCACGTCGCCGTCACGCTCGACCGGGGTTACGGCGCGGCGGGGCTGGTCGGGGCGGCGGGCACGATCGGCATGGGGCTGGGCGCGCCGTTGATGGGCAGGCTCATCGACGAGCGCGGCCTGCGGTCGATGCTGGCCGTGAGCGTCACGGCGTCCGCGACGTTCTGGCTGACCGCGCCGCTGATGGGCTACTGGACGTTGCTGGGGACGTCGTTCCTGGTCGGGCTGATGGGCGTGCCGATGATGTCGGTCGGCCGCCAGGCCATCACCGCGCTCGTGCCGGAGAGCCGGCGCCGGGTGGCGCTGTCGGTCGACTCCATCTCGGTCGAGCTGTCGTTCATGGCCGGGCCCGCGCTCGGCGTGCTCGTCGCGACGAAGTTCTCCACGAACGTCGCGCTGCCGTTCATCGGCGTCGCGATCCTCATCGCGGGCACGCTGCTGTACGCGGCCAACCCGCCGATGGTCCACGAGGACGAGGTCCTCGACGGGCCCAAGCCGAGGATCGTCGAGTGGCTGCGCGGACCGCTCTTCGGCGTACTGGTCGTGTGCATCGGTGCGACCGTGTGCCTGGCCGGCATGGAGGTCTCGGCCATCGCGTCGTTGGAGCACATCGGCAAGCAGAGCTGGCTCGGCGTGGTGTTCTTCGCGATGTGCGCGGCGTCGATCGTGGGCGGCCTGGTCTACGGCGGTGTGCAGCGGGTGCCCAGCGTGCTGGTGCTGCTGGCGCTCATGGCGTTGCTGGAGATCCCGGTCGGTCTGGGTGACGGCAACGTGCTGCTGCTGTGCCTGCTCCTCGTGCCGATGAACCTCATGTGCGCGCCGTTGATCGCGGCGTCCGGGGAGCGCATCAGCAGGCTCGCGCCGCCCTCGGCCCGTGGACTTGCTCTCGGTCTGCAGGGCTCGGCGTTCACCGTCGGCAGCGCGATCGGCGCACCCATCGCGGGGGTGGCGATCGACCGCGGCGGCGCACCGGCCGGGTTCGCGATCGTGGGCGTGATCGGACTGGTCGTGGCGGGCGTCGGCTGGGTCCTGGCGCGCAAACCGGTTGCCACCGCGGCGACGATGGCATCGTGAACCTCGCCCCGTTCCGAAGCGTCCTGACGTTGCCGGGGGTCCGTCCCCTGATGATGCTGATGCTCTTCGCCAGGATCCCCCCGACCGCGGCGGGCGTCACGGTGACGCTGCACGTCGTCACCACGCTCGACAAGGGCTACGCGGCCGCCGGCACGGTCGGCTTCGCAACCATGATCGGTCTCGGCTTCGGATCGCCGCTGATGGGCAAGCTGGTCGACACCAGGGGACTGCGGTTCGTGCTGGCGCTGAGCCTGCTCGAAGGCGTCTTCTGGGTGACCGCGCCGCTGATGGACTACTACGTGCTGCTCGTGCTGGCGTTCGCCAACGGGCTGGTGGCGGTGCCGATGATGTCCATCGGCCGGCAGGCGCTGACCGCGCTCGTGCCCGAACCCCACCGCAGGCCCGCGTTCTCGCTGGACTCGATCTCGGTCGAGCTGTCGTTCATGGTCGGACCCGCCGCGGGCGTGCTGATCGCGACGAAGTTCTCGACCGGCACGGCGCTGGTGACGATCGGCGTGGCGATCCTGGTGGCGAGCGCGGTGCTGTTCGCCGTGAACCCTGTGCTGGTGCACGAGGACGAGGTGGTCGACGGTCCGCCGCCCAAGGTCAGGCAGTGGCTGCGCGGACCGGTGCTCGCGGCGTTGATCATCCCGTTCGGCGCCACGATGACGCTGTCCGGCATGGAGATCGCCTCGATCGCCTCGCTGGAACAGGCGGGCAAGCAGGGCTGGATCGGCCTCGTGTTCGTGGTGATGTGCGCCGCGTCGGCCACCGGCGGGCTCGTCTACGGCAGCCTCAGACGCGTTCCCAGCGGTGTCGTCCTGCTGGCCGGCATGGCGTTGCTGGAGATCCCGGTCGGCCTCGGCGACGGCAGCGTGCTGCTGCTGGCGTTGGCGCTCATCCCGATGAACCTCCTCTGCGCGCCGACCATCACGGCCTCGACCGAGCTGATCAGCAGGCACGCGCCGCCCACCGCCCGCGGTCTCGCGCTCGGGTTGCAGGGCTCGGCGTTCACGTTCGGCGTCGCGGCCGGTCAGCCGCTCGCGGGGGTCGCCGTGGACCAGAGCGGACCCCCGCTCGGCTTCGTCGTCGCCGGGCTCGCCGGACTGCTCGTCGCCGGTCTCGGCTGGGTGTTCAGCCGCCAGCGTCAGGCGGTCTCGGCCACGTCCTGAGCGGAGTTGGCGAGCGCCAGACCGGTCCGCAGCGCCCCGACGGCCTCGGACACGGCCTCGCGGAAGATCCCGCCGATGCCGAGCACGTTCGCGAAGCCGTGGAAGAGGCCCTTGTGCCGGCGCAGCACGACCGGCACGCCCTCGGCGGCCAGGCGTTCCGCGAAGGCCTCACCCTCGTCGCGCAACGGGTCGTAGCCCGCAGTCGCGACGTAGGTCGGCGGCATCTTCGACAGGTCGTCGGCCAGCATGATCGACAGGCGCGGGTCGTGGCGGTCCTCGCCGTCGGCCGCGTACTGGTCGAGGAACCAGTCCATCTTCTCGTCGGTCAGGAAGAACCCGTTGCCGAAGATCTCCCGCGACCGGCGGCGCACCGACGCGTCGACACCGGGGTAGAAGAGCAGCAGGAACGCGATGTCGACCTCGGCGCCGTGCGCGGTGACCGCGGCCAGGTTGCCGCCCGCGCTGTCACCGCCGAGCGCGATCCGCTTCGGGTCGATGCCCAGGTCCTCCGCCTTCGCGACGGCGTGGCGCAGCACCTCGGCGGCGTCGTCGGCCGCGGCGGGGAACGGTGCCTCCGGCGCGAGCCGGTAGTCGGCCGCGAGCACGCGGACACCGGCCTCCTTCGCCAGGAACCGGCACAGGTTGTCGTGGCTGTCGAGGCTCCCGGTGACCCACCCGCCGCCGTGGTAGAAGATCAACAACGCCGAGCCGGGCGCGAGGCCGTCCGGCGTGTAGAGGCGGCCGGCGAACTCCCCGATCGTGAGCTCGCGCGCACCCACCCCGGTGATCTTCGGTCCCGAGACGAGCTTGGAACTCAACTCCAGGTCCAGCCGGCTCTCGGATGCTGACCTCGTGCGCCAGTCCGTCCCGGACAGCTGCTGCAGCCTGAGCAGCAGCTGCGCCTCCGGGTGCAGGTCCTGACCGTCCAGGCGGATCGGCGTGCCGGCGATGAGACGGCGCACGGGACCGGGGAGACCGAACGCGAAGCGCAGAGCACCGGCCAGCGCGGCCGCCTGGAAGTTCGACATGTGGTGCAGGTTACTCGCGAGTAGTGCTGGATCTCCAGGTATCTGGAGGTGGAAGGATCGTTGGCATGACGGTGACGGTGGTGGGCATCGGGGGCTCGATCAGGTCCGACTCGCAGTCCGAACGGGCGCTGCGGGTGGCTCTGGAGGGTGCCCGCGAGCTCGGTGCGGAGACGATCCAGTACAGCGGCCCCGACCTGGTGCTCCCGTTCTACGACCCGTCGGTGCCCGACCGCACCGACGTGGCCGTGCGGATGGTCGAGGACCTGCGCAGGGCCGACGGCGTCATCGTCGTGTCGCCCGGCTACCACGGCACCGTGTCCGGCCTGGTCAAGAACGCCCTCGACTACATCGAGGACCTCCGCGACGACGAACGCCCGTACCTCGACGGCCGGGCCATCGGCACCATCACCGCCGCGTTCGGCTGGCAGGCAGCGGTGAACACGCTCGCGGGCGTCCGCTCGATCGTGCACGCGCTGCGCGGCTGGCCGACGCCGCTGGGTGCCGCGATCAACTCCGCGCAGGTCAAGTTCGACGGCGACGGCGCCTGCTCGGACGCCGACGTCGACCGCAACCTGAGGGTCATCGGCCGCCAGGTCGTCGAGTTCGCGCTCAGCCAGGCGTCCCGCCGCGGAGTGAACTGAGTCACGACCGGGCATTTAAATCGCGCACGATGCGTTCTCCCTGGGTGAAAGGCTCGACTTACTGACCCAAGGGAGAGCGGAATGGAAGCGCTGTACACGGCTGAGGCGACTGCTTACGGCGAAGGCCGCAACGGCGAGGTGCGTTCCTCCGACGGTGTGATCGACGAGGTCCTGTCGGTCCCGAAGGAGATGGGCGGCCCCGGCGGCGACGCGACCAACCCCGAGCAGCTCTTCGCGGCCGGGTACTCGGCGTGCTTCAACTCCGCCATCGCAGCCGTCGCGCGCGCCGGGAAGATTCAAGTTGCGAGTTCCGAGGTAACCGCCAAGGTGGGGATCGGATCCAACGGTGCCGGCGGCTTCCAGCTCGCCGTCGAGCTCGCGGTGAAGATCCCCGGACTCGACCAGGCGGTCGCGGAGAAGCTCGTCGAGCAGGCCCACCAGGTCTGCCCGTACTCCAACGCGACGCGCGGCAACATCGAAGTGACGCTCAACGTCACCGTCTAGGAGGCGCGTTCACCATGGCCAAGAACCCGATCACCAGCCCGCTGCCCGACGACGCCCGCGACGCGGTCGGAGCCGTGCTGCAGGCGACGCTGGTCGACCTGGTCGACCTGTCCCTGATCGGGAAGCAGGCGCACTGGAACGTGATCGGCAAGAACTTCCGCAGCGTCCACCTGCAGCTCGACGAGCTGGTCGTCCTGGCGCGCAACGCCGCCGACCAGGTCGCCGAGCGCGCGGCCGCTCTCGGTGTCACGCCGAACGGCACGGCGAAGACCATCGCCGACTCGTCCGGCGTGCAGGAGATCGAGACCGGCTGGCTGAAGGAGGAGCAGGTCGTCTCGTCGATCACCGCTTCGCTGGGGTCGTTGATCGCCCGCATGCGCACGCGCATCGAGGAGACCGACAAGCACGACCTCGTCAGCCAGGACCTGCTGATCGGCATCACGCAGGAGCTGGAGCAGGCGCACTGGATGTGGCAGGCCCAGGCGGCCTGACCGGCAACGACACGACGAGGCCCGCTCCGGCTGGAGCGGGCCTCGTCGTGTCTGCGGGGACTACTTCGCGAGGTGCCTGCGCGCGAAGTCGACCTCGGCCGCCGTCTGCACCAGCGTCTCGGCGACGACCAGCGAGCCGTGGCCGGCGTCGTAGCGGTACATCTCGTAGGTGTGGCCACGGGCCGCGAGCGCGTCGAGGTAGTTGTCGATCTGACGGATCGGGCACCGCGGGTCGTTCTCGCCCGCGAGGATCAGCACCGGCGCGGTGACCTGGTCGACGTACGTGAGCGGCGAGCACTCCTCGTAGAGCTCCGGCAGCTCCTCCGGCGAACCGCCGAACAGCGCCCGGTCGAACGCCCGCAGTGGCTCCATCTCGTCCTCGTAGGCGGCGAGGTAGTCCGCCACCGGGACGCCCGCGACGCCGACCGCCCAGCGCTCCGGCTGGGTGCCGATGCCGAGCAGGGTCAGGTAGCCGCCCCACGACGCGCCGTTCAGGACCGACCTCGCCGGGTCGGTGAGCCCGGACTCGACCGCCCAGTCGTGCACGGCGGCGATGTCCTCGAGCTCGGTCAGGCCCGGCCTGCCCTCGATGGCGTCGCGCCACTTCGAGCCGTAGCCGCTGGAACCGCGGTAGTTGACGTGCACCGTGGCGAACCCGGCGTCCAGCCACACCGCGCGGTAGGCGGAGAAGCGGTCCTCGTCGGAGGAGTGCGGGCCGCCGTGGATCAGGAAGACCGTGGGGAACGGGCCCTCGCCGTCGGGCTTCGAGACCAGCGCGTGCACGTCGCCAACGAACACGTCCTCGAGCTTGCGCGACGTCGCGGGCTTCGCGCCCTGCGGCTCGACCAGCACGCTCTCGGTGCCGTCGGTGGCCAGCGCGCGGATCACCGTGGACTTCTCGGCCGACGACCACGAGTACTCGACCGTGCCGTCCGGTCGCACGCCCGCCGAGCCGACCACACCGGGCGCGGTGTCCAGGGTGGACAGCTCGCCGCTCGCGAGGTCGTAGCGGTGCACGGTGTTGCGGCCGTGGTGGGTGTGCACGATCAGCAACGCCGACGCGTCCGGGTACCAGTCCGCGGCGACCTCGCCCGGCAGGTCCAGGACGATCTCGGACTCGGTGTCCGCCGCGACGTCCCAGATCAGCAGCTCCTCGCGGCCGCGGCGCTCGTGCAGCACCAGCAGCCGCTGGTCACCGCGCACCGGGCTGAACGAGATGGCGTCGAGGCCCTTGCCCTTGCCGTCCCACTTCTCGGCTTCGGCCTCACCGGTGGCGGCGTCGAGCACGCGCAGCGCCATGTGCCGGTTGTCACCGTGCTCGGAGTGCGCGATGACGACCAGCGACTCGTCCTTGGACATCGCGGACACACCGGCGTCGTTGACGTGCTGGTAGATCACCTCGGACTTGCCGCCGCGCGACAGCCAGACCGTCGTGCCGTCGTCGGTGGACGCGGCGACCGCCGTGACGTTCGGCCCGATCTCCAGGCCGGCCGGGTAGCCGGGCGTCACGTCGGGCAGCGCCGGCTCGGCCTTGCTGCCGTCGGCGGTGAACGGCTCGCGCACCCAGATGCCGAACTCGTCGCCGTCGTGGTCGTCGAACCACCAGATCTGCGTGCCGTCGGGGTTCAGCGTGGCGTGCGACGTGCCGTTCGGCCGGTCGGTGACGCGGCGGTGCTCGTCGGTCGCCCGGTCCCAGGCGTAGATCTCCCAGACCCCGCTCGCGTTGGAGACGTACAGCGTGCGGTCCGGTGCGTCGTCGGCCCAGCCGGGCAGGCTCATCCGGGGAGCGGTGAACCGCTCGCGCCACCGGGTCTCGGCGGCCGGGTCGTCGAAGAGCTGGTCCGGGACGTTGGGAGAGGGGTGCGTCGTCACCCTTCAACACTAGAGTCCGAAGTCCGGGTGATGGGGATTTGCGGGTTGACACAACCATCACCACAACAGGGCACCCGATCTCGCGCAGTGCGAGCGCATGGCGAAAAAGACCTGCACAGTCGTGTAGATCAATTGATCGGATCGTGTTTCCCCGGCGTGGAAAAACTGGTGTGCGCGCCTCCGCGAGCGTTAATCTGGATACATGTCGGAAACGATGGATCGCCTCACCGGGGCAGCCACGTTGGAAGAGGTGCAGCGGATCGTCCGCACGACGGCCCGGTCCTCGCTGGCCGCGCACGGTGCGACGTTGGTGCTGCTCGACGGCGATCTCTGCTACTACGCCGACGAGGACTCGATGAGCCCGCTGTGGAAGGGCCAGCGGTTCCCGGCGGTGAACTGCATCAGCGGCTGGGCGATGATGAATCGTCAGTCCGTGGCGATCAGGGACATCCGCTTCGATTCGAGGATTCCTCAGGAAGCGTATCGGCCGACATTCGTGAGAAGTCTGCTCGTGACCCCGATCCTGCGCCCGGAACCGGTCGGCGCGATCGGGTGCTACTGGGCCGTCCCGCACTCGGCGACGCCGGCCGAGACCGAGGCGCTGGAGTCGCTGGCGCTGGTGGCCGGCGAGGCGCTGGAACGCTTCCCGGAGGGACTGCCCTCGCGGGGCTTCATCGGCTGACGTGGACCCCTACGGGCGGTGCAGCTCTTCCGTGAAGATCTGGTCGACCTTGTCCGACGCGCGGGACAGCGACCGGACGGCGAGCACGACGAGGGTGAACCCGGCCGCGACGGCGACGGCGACCCACACCGACGTGAGCATGTAGACGATTGCGAGCACTTGCAGCACCACGACGGTCTTGGCCGTAATCGCGATCCACGACCTATGAGCAGGACTGACGGCGGGGGCGGAGTCCATCACAGCTTCTCCCAGTTATTCAACGAGTGTCGAACCACTGCCTACGTCGTTTGGATCTAGACAGCTGTTACGTTCGGTGAGTTGAAGCTTCAACCTTCACTCGTAAGGGTTAACGCTACGTAGTCGTATCGAATTGTTTGGCGTAGAACGATGTCTCTACGTCAGGTAATCACGGTGAAGTCTGCTGCCGCCGGTGTCGAGACGTGTCACACGATCGGGTGGCTTATCGGGAACGTTGATGCCCTTTCGCGAGAGGGCTCGGGACCTTC
Organism: Lentzea sp.; assembly: GCF_036380075.1. Classification (NCBI taxonomy): domain Bacteria; kingdom Bacillati; phylum Actinomycetota; class Actinomycetes; order Pseudonocardiales; family Pseudonocardiaceae; genus Lentzea; species Lentzea sp. The sequence goes on from NZ_DASVFL010000291.1 coordinate 13,718, forward strand.
GACTCTGTGGCTCGCCAGGCGTGTCCATCGACTTGTCGACAAACAAAGCTCGGGACAATTCGCATGAAAATGGAATGGTTCCGGGCTCTTGTGTCGAGCATCACTTCTCTCCTGGCAGCGGGACGTGCCGGTGATCACCGTCGTCACCGCCGAACGCCCGGACGTCATCGCGAACGCGGTCGAGGACCGTGCTGAAGACCATCCGCTGGAAGTCGGAGAAATCGACCGGCGGAATGGCGAAAGCCGGGAAAAGGAAAGAGCCGGTCTCGCGCGAAGCGAAACCGGCTCTTTCGTTCTTAATCGGGGTGACAGGATTTGAACCTGCGACCTCTTCGTCCCGAACGAAGCGCGCTACCAAGCTGCGCCACACCCCGGCTGGGAACATGTAGAACTCTACATCATGTCCGCCCCAGCTCCGAATCGGACCCCCTCATTTCGGCCCTGACCAGGCGTAACAGGCCTGGGAACCAGGGTCAGCAGGGAGGCCTCCGGAGGGCAGCAGAACCGCACCGGCGCGTACGGAGAAGTGCCCATGCCCGCGGACACGTTCATCCACATGTGCGAACCCCACCGCGAAACACCGCGGGCGCGCGAGCGGTCCAGTTCGCAGTTCGTCACGATCGCGCCGTAGAACGGCACGCGCAGCTGGCCGCCGTGGGTGTGGCCGGCCATCACGAAGTCGTAGCCGTCGGCGGCGAACGGGTCCAGCACGCGCGGTTCCGGCGAGTGCGTGACGCCCAGGCGCAGGGCGGCGGACGGGTCCGGGGCGCCGGCTATGTCGGCGTAGCGGTCGCGCTTCAGGTGCGGGTCGTCCAGGCCCGCGCAGAAGATCTCCTGGTCGCCCACCTTGATGGTCTTGCGGAGGTGGGTCAGGTCCTCCCAGCCGCGTTCGACCATGCCCGCGCGCAGGTCGCGCCACGGCAGCGTCACGCCGTGGATGCGCTTGGTCTTGGACGACGGCAGCAGGTAGCGCACCGGGTTCTTGAGCCTCGGGGCGTAGTAGTCGTTGCTGCCGAAGACGAACACGCCCGGCTTGTCGAGCAACGGGCCGAGCGCGCGCAGCACGCCGGGGACGGCGTCCTTGTGCGCGAGGTTGTCGCCGGTGTTGACGACGAAGTCGGGGTCCAGGTCGGCGAGCGAGGCCACCCAGCGCTGCTTCGACACTTGGTTCGGCGTCATGTGCAGGTCCGAGATGTGCAGCACGCGGATCGGCTTGGCGCCGGGGGACAGCACCGGCACCGTCGCTGTGCGCAGGGTCCAGTGCCTCCTCTCGATTCCCGCCGCGTACGCGATGGTCGCGGCACCGACTGCGGTCGTGGCGAGGAGGGCTCGGCCGAGCTTGTTCACGCGTCAAGGGTACGGAAGGGCGTTAACTCGATCGGCGCGGCATCCGGGGGGCGGTACCGTTCTGCGCCATGGCGGAGTTGAAGACGCGGCTGAAGAACGACCTGACTGCGGCTATGAAGGCCCGGGAGACGGTCACGGCTGGTGCGCTGCGTATGGCGCTCACGGCTGTCACGAACGAGGAAGTCTCGGGCAAGGAGGCCCGCGAGCTCTCCGACGACGAGGTCGTGAAGGTCCTCTCGCGCGAGGCGAAGAAGCGCAAGGAGGCCGCCGAGGCGTTCGACGGCGCCGGCCGGGCCGAGAAGGCCGAGCTGGAGCGCCAGGAGCTCGCGGTGCTGGAGAACTACCTGCCCGCGCAGCTCGACGACGCCGCGCTCGCGTCCATTGTGGACAAGGCCGTCGAGGCCGTCGCCGCGCAGCTCGGCGAGACGCCGGGACCCAAGCAGATGGGCCAGGTCATGAAGGCCGTCAACGCCGAGGTCGCCGGGCGCGCCGATGGGGGCCGCGTCGCCGCCGCGGTGAAGTCCAAGCTCACCAAGTAGGACCGAGGAGTGCCGCAGCGGTCAGGAAACCGCTGCGGCACAAGCCTTGTCAGAACGCCCTGTCCACCGCGTCCGCGAACTCGCCCATCGACCCGAACTCCAGGTCGTAGCTGAACTCCCCGGACGGCCGCGGCGTCGCGCCCCAGCCCGGCCGGTCGCGCCTGCGGTTGATCCACACCGACGGCAGCCCCTCGCGCTTGGCGGGAACGTGGTCGTGGAACAGGCTTTGCGCCACGTGCAGCAGCCCCGGCCGCTCCACGCCCAGCTCGCCGAGGTTCGCGTCCAGCGCCCGGAAGTGGTTCTCCGCCGGCTTGTACGCGCCGACGTCCTCCGCGGTGATGATCGCCGCGAAGTCCCCGCGCAGCTGCCGGTTGCTGCCCGCGAACCCCGCCCGGTGCACGTTCGACAGGATGATCAGCCGGTAGTGGGAAGCCAGGCGCGCCAGGGCGTCCGCGGAGTCGGGGAACGCCGGCCAGTCCGGGACCGAGGAGCCGAGCCGCTCCGCCCACTCGTCGCCCACCTCGCGTCCCAGTCCGGAGCCCGTCCGCCGGAACGCCTCGGCCAGCACCTCCGGGTACAGCGCGGCCGGCGTCGCGGCCTCGACCGCCGCCTCCTGGTCCGCGTAGGCGAGGAGCAGCTCCTCGTCGGAGAGGTCGAGTCCCTCCTCGCGGGCCCACGGCGAGAGCACGGCGGCGATGCCGGCCTCCCAGTCGATGAGCGTGCCGTAGCAGTCGAAGCTGAGCGCCTGGAACTCCGTCAGGTCCATGTGTAGAACTGTAGTACAGTTCAACTGCACTGCAACTGGCTAGACTGGCGGCATGTCCGCCCTCGAAGGCCTCGAAGTGCGTCGCACCACCACGGCCCAGCAGCTGGCCGACGGCCTGTCCGAACGGATCATGGCCGGCGCCTTCGGTCCCGGTGACAGGCTCAGGGAGAGCGCGATCGCGGCCGAGCTGGGCGTCGCCCGCAACACCATCCGCGAGGCCGTGCGGATCCTGGAGCTCACCGGCCTGGTCCGCTACGAGGTCAACCGCGGCGCCGTCGTCATCGCGCCCACCCGCGAGAAGGTCGAGGCGCTCTACACCGCTCGCGAACGCCTGGAGTCCGCCGCGATCGTCCGCGCCCCGCGCCCCGAGCAGCTCGACGCCATCACGGCCGCGTTCGAGGACCTGGAACGGGCCGCGGAGACCGGTGACGCGAGTGAGATCGTCGACCGCGACCTCGCGTTCCACCAGGCCGTCGTCGCGCTGCTCGACAGCACGAGGCTCGACGAGTTCTTCGCCGCCCTCACGAAGGAGCTGCGCTTCTACCTCACGGTGCTCAGCGAGTCCGAGACGCCGCAGGAGGTCGTCGCCGAGCACCGGCTGATCCTCGACGCCATCCGCCTCGGCGACCGCGACAGGGCGGTCGCCGAGATCCAGGCGCACGTCGCGACGAGCGTCGAACGCCTCAACCAGCTGCTCTAGCGGCCTGGCCGGCCGGGTTCGGTCGGCAGCGTGAACGGCGGCCGGTTTGGGTTGTTCGGATCGCCGGGGTTGCCGGGCGACGTCGGCTGGCCGGGGTTCGGGTTCGCCGGCTCGGTCGGCACCGGCGGCGGCACGTAGCCCGTGCTGACCAGCAGCGTGATCACCGTGCCGCGCAACGCGTTGCCGCGCGGCGTCTGGCTGACGACTGTGCCCTTCGGCCGGTCGGAGTTCACCGACTGCTGGCTCGCCTTGTAGCCCGCCTGGTCCAGCACCCGGATAGCGTCGTTGACCTGGCGGCCGACGACGTCGGGGATCTGGATCTCCTTGCCGCCCTTGAGGTAGCGCGGTTCCACCGCGGGCAGCTGCGAGACCGGGATCGAGCCGTGCACCTGGGTCATCGTCTCGAACCACGTCTTCGCGGGGATCGTGCCGCCGAAGATGTTGCCGTTGCCGCACAACCGGGGCGCGCCGTTGCCCGCCAGGCAGATCGGGCGGGGCGAGGTGCCGTCGTTGAACGTCTGCACGGCGCCCGCGAAGTCCGGCGTCGCGCCGATGAACGCCGCCGACTTGTACTCCTCGGTGGTGCCCGTCTTGGCGATCATCGGGCGGGTCCACTTGGCGGCGCGGGCGGCCGCGGCCGCGGTGCCGCCGCCGACGTCGTCCTTGCTCATGCCGACCGCGAGACCGTTCGCGAGGCCCTCGGCCACGACCTGCTCGCACGGCGCCTCGTTGACCGTGACGGCCTTGCCGTTGCGGTCCAGCACCTTCGCGACCGGGGTGGGCGGGCACCACTTGCCGCCGCTCACGATGGTCGCGGCGACGTTCGCCAGCTCCAGCGTGGACACCGGCGCGGGGGAGAGCGTGAAGGAGGCGTTGCCGCCGTTCTGCTTGTAGAACTCCGTCTGCGAGACGCGGTTCTGCTTGTCCTTGGCCTTCGGGTCCGGCCGGGTGCCCTGCAGGTTCGTCGCCATCGTCTCGCGCATGCCCAGCCGCGAGGCCATGTCGACCACCGCGTCCATGCCGGTCTGCTCCTCCAGGATCACGAAGCCGGTGTTCGGCGAGGTCGCGAGGGCCTGCTGGAGCGTCATCGACGACGGGTAGCTCGAGTCGAAGTTCGACAGGCAGTACCAGCGGGTACCGGGCTCGCCGGTGCTCGGGCAGCGCTGGGCGCCACCCTTGAAGACCCGCGAGGTGTAGGACGTCGGCGTCTGGATGACGTTCTCGATGCCGAGGCCCTTCTCCAGCGCCGCCGCGGCCGTGAAGACCTTGTAGACCGAGCCGGCGCCGAACTTGTTCTCGACGCCGCTGGGCAGGTCGTACGTCGTCTGGCGCAGGTCGGCCTTCAGGCCGTAGTCGCGGTTGGCGACCAGCGCCAGCACCTCGTGGCGCTCCTTGCCGGGCTTCACGACCGCCATCGTGTTCGCGATGCCGTCGATGCCCTTGCCGACGCCCGCCTCGGCCGCGGCCTTCGCCTGCTGGGTGACCGTCCGGTCCAAAGTGGTCTGGATGGTGTAGCCGCCGGTGCGCAGCTGCTCCTCGCTGAAGCCCGCGCGCTGCAGGTAGTTGATGACGTACGAGCAGAAGAAGCCGTTCTCGGGGCCGGCGCCGACGCAGCCGTTGGGCGGCGTGCGGACCGGGTTCGCGAGCCCGAGACCCTCCTTCTTGGCCGCCTCGCCCGCGTCGCGCGACAGCTTGTCGTTCTCGACCATGCGGTCGATGACTTTGTTCCGGCGCTCCAATGCTTTGTCCGGATACGCTTCGGGGTCGAGCGCTGACGGACTGTTCACCATTCCCGCGAGCATCGCGGCCTGGGGAACCGTCAACTTGTCCGGCGTGGTGTTGAAGTAAGCCTGGGCGGCCGCGGCGATGCCGTAAATGGTCGAGCCGAATGGCACGACGTTGAGGTAGCGGGCGAGGATCTCCTCCTTGCCCAGCTTGCGCTCCAGCTGCAGCGAGATGCGGGCCTCGCGCATCTTGCGCGCGATGGTCTGCTCCTGGGCCTTGGCCTGCTCCAGCTTGTTGTTCCGCGCCACGACGTGGACCAGGTAGTTCTTCACGTACTGCTGGGTCAGCGTGGACGCGCCCTGCGACACCGAGCCGCTGACCTGGTTCGTCAGGCCCGCGCGGATCGTGCCCTTCCAGTCCACGCCCTGGTGCTCGTAGAACCGCCTGTCCTCGACCGAGATCAGCGCCGCCTTCATCGTCGGCGAGATCTTCTCGGGTGGCGTGAGCACCCTGTACTGGTCGAACAGGTAGGCGATGGGGGCGCCGTCCTTGTCGGTGACCGTCGAGATCAACGGAGGATCCGTCGTCACGAGGTCGGCGGAGATGCTGTCCACGGTGTCGCTGGCTCGGTTCGAGACGAGGCCGGTCGCGCCCACGACTGGGAACAGCATGCCGGCGAGGAGAACCCCAGCCAGCAGGCACAGGCCGAGCATCTTGAGCACGCCATTCCTGACTCGCACGCGGGCCAGCGTACGCCGTACACGAACGGGTGAGCGTGATCAGTAAGTGCCGTTACTCAGCATGAGTAGAGATACGCAAGACAGGTAACAGTCGGGTGACCCAGGGTTGGAAGGGGAACCGAACGGCACTACAGTCCGTCAACGTCCAAGGAATGCAGTCGTAGCTCGAACGCTACGGCATCCGTGGCAGGGGTGTGGCGGATTTTCCACATTTGGACAGCACTGAGGAGTGGGGGATATGAACCAGGGGGATTGGCGTATCAACGCTTCGTGCAGGGATGAGGAGCCGGACCAGCTCTTCGTCCGAGGTGCGGAGCAGCGCAAGGCGAAGCTCGTGTGCCTGGGGTGCCCGGTGCGCATGGAATGCCTGGCCGAAGCGCTGGACAACAGGATCGAGTTCGGGGTCTGGGGAGGCATGACCGAGCGCGAACGCCGCGCTCTGCTGCGCCGTCGCCCGGACGTGGAGTCGTGGTTCGAGCTGCTGAGCAACGCGCGTCAGGAGCACGTCGAGGACACGAGGGTCGGTTAACGGCGGGTGAACACTTCATTCACCCGCGAGCCGGCGACCCATCTCCCGTAGGCCGTCGAGGTCGTGCACGTCGGCGGGCAACGCCGGCACGCCGACCAGCGCGACCGCGGGATGAGCACGCGTGAACCGGGCGAGCAGCCGCTTCTCCCTATCGGCGACTGCCACCCGGTCCGCGTGCAGCCGGAGCACCGCCGCGGCGAGCGGCGCGTCACCGGAGCGGTCGAGGTCGTCCGCTGCCGCGAGCGCCTTCGCCGCGGGCAGGTCCGCCGCCAGCACGGGGTGGGTCCTGTTCGCGACGAGGCCGCACAAAGGCATGCCCTCGGCGCTGAGGCGTTCCACGAAATAGCTCGCCTCGCGCAAAGCGTCGGGTTCTGCCGCCGCCACCACCACGAAACCGGTTCCGGGCGAGCGGAGGAGTTCGTACGTCCGCTGCGCGCGCTCGCGGAATCCTCCGAACATGCTGTCGAAAGCCTGTACGAAAGTGGACGCGTCCTGCAACAGCTGGCCGCCGACGATCGTCGAGACGGCACGCGTGAAAAGGCTGAAACCGGTTCCGACGATCTTCATCAGACCGCGTCCGCTCGCCCGCGCCGGTGCCGAGAGCATCCGGATGAACTTGCCGTCGAGCACCGTCGACAACCGCTGCGGCGCGTCCAGGAAGTCGAGCGCCGACCGGCTCGGCGGGGTGTCGACGACGATCAGGTCCCACTCGTCCTGCGCCACCAGCTGGCCCAGCTTCTCCATCGCCATGTACTCCTGCGTGCCGGAGAACGACGACGAGATGGTCTGGTAGAAGGGGTTCGACAGGATCTGGTCGGCCCGGTCGCGGCCGGCGTGGGTCAGCACCATGTCGTCGAACGTGCGGCGCATGTCCAGCATCATCGCGAACAGCTCGCCCTTGGGCTCGAAGCCGTCGACCACGACCTCGCGCGGGTGGTTGTCGAGCTCCCGCAGGCCCAGCGACTGCGCCAGCCGCCGCGCCGGGTCGATCGTCAGCACGACGACGCGCCTGCCGCGTTCGGCCGCCCGCAACGCCAGCGCCGCCGCCGTGGTCGTCTTGCCGACGCCGCCGGAGCCGCAGCACACCAGGACGCGGGTCTCCGGGTCGTCGAGCAGCGGGTCGAAGTCGAGCTTGTTCACCGCACACCCGCCGCGACCAGCACCTCGGCCAGTTCGTAGAGCGCGGCCACGTCCACCCCGTCGGTCAGTTCCGGCAGGTCGAGCGTGGGCAGGTCGGACTCGCGGAGCAGTTCCATCGCCTCCTGTTGCGACTGCACCCTGATGGCGTGCTCCACCGTCTCGTCCACCAGGCCCTCGAGCGTGAGCTCGTCGAGGTCGAGACCGGCGGCGGCGAGGCCCGTGCGCACCCGCGACTCGTCGATCCGGCCCTCGGCGGCGACGGGGATGGAACGGGCGGGCAGGCGTTCCGGCTGGACCCGGTTGACCAGCACCGCGCCGGGTCGGAGGTCGGCGCCGTCGAGCTCGGCGACCGCGTCCAGGGTCTCGCGCACCGGCATCTCCTCCAGCAGCGCGACCAGGTGCACCGCCGTGTCACCGGAGTGCAGCAGCCGCACCACGCCCTCGCTCTGCCCCTTGATCGGCCCGACCTTCGCCAGGTCGGCCATGGCCTTCGTGACGTCCAGGAACTTGACGACGCGGCCCGTGGGCGGCGCGTCGAGCACGACGGCGTCGTAGAGGTGGCGGCCGTCCGGGCCGACGCGGTTCACGCACTCCTTGACCTTGCCCGTCAGCAGCACGTCCCGCAGGCCGGGCGCGAGGGTGGTGGCGAACTCGATGGCGCCCATCTTGCGCAGGGTGCGGCCCGCGAACCCGAGGTTGTAGAACATCGCCAGGTACTCCAGCAGCGCGGCCTCGGCGTCGACGGCCAGCGCGTGCACCTCACCGCCGCCCGGCGCGGACGCGATCCGCTCCTCCGAGTACGGCAGCGGGGCGCGGTCGAAGAGCTGGGCGATGCCCTGCCTGCCCTCGACCTCGACCAGCAGCACCCGGCGGCCACCGGTGGCCAGCGCGAGCGCCAACGCCGCCGCGACCGTGGTCTTCCCGGTGCCGCCCTTGCCGGAGACCACGTGCAGACGGGCTCGGGTCAGCTCCTCGGTCCACGACGTCACACGTCCAGACTAGGTGTGAATCCGGCAGAAGGTGGACCAGCCGGTCAATCGACCATGGTGAGGAAGAGAACGGCGAAGGCCGTTGCGGCCACCAGAGCCCAGGACACGACCGACGGCAGCCACAGCGCGATGCTGACCGTGACGACCACCACGACCACGAGTCCGATCAGCCCCGCCTGCACGACCTGGTCGCGCCGGCTGTGCTTGCGGTCGCGCACCTGGGCCATGGCGACGAGCACCATCACCAGCCCGCCCACGGCGAACAGGCTGGTGGCGACGATCCGCCAGGTCTCCACGTGATCAACCTAGCCCGGTGGGCGGCAACCCCGCAGGCGTCGATCGGGTGGCGCGTTAGGCTCCGCGCATGACGAAGTGGGAGTACGCGACCGTGCCGTTGTTGATCCACGCCACGAAGCAGATCCTCGACCAGTGGGGCGAGGACGGCTGGGAGCTGGTCACGGTGCTGACGAACCCGACCGGTGAGCAGCACGTCGCGTACCTGAAGAGGGTCAAGGCGTGAGCGCCTGGACGAAGCGCCTGGCGGAGCTCGGCGTCGAGCTGCCCGCCGTGGCCGCGCCGCTCGCCGCGTACGTCCCCGCCACGCAGAGCGGTCCGTGGGTCTTCACCTCCGGCCAGCTGCCGTTCGTGGACGGCAAGCTCCCCGCTACCGGCAAGGTCGGCGCGGAGGTCTCCCCGGAGGAGGCCAAGCAGTACGCCGCGACCTGCATCCTCAACGCGCTGGCGGCCGTCGACGCGCTCGTGGGGATTGACTCGATCAAGAGAGTCGTGAAAGTTGTCGGGTTCGTGGCCTCCGCCGAGGGCTTCACGGGGCAGCCGGGCGTCGTGAACGGGGCCTCGGAGCTGCTGGGGGAGATCTTCGGCGACGCGGGCAAGCACGCCCGGTCGGCCGTGGGGGTCGCAGAGCTGCCGATCGGCGCTCCGGTGGAGATCGAACTGATCGTCGAGGTGTGACATGTCGGACACGTGCCACGAACTGCTGCTGCGGCTCGCCGGGCGCCTTCCTGACGAGCTGCTGTGGCGGTACCGGGACTGGGCGGCCTCCGACGCGTACGCGGTGCTGGCGCGGTCGCTGCCGCGCACGCTGCTGCACGACCGCATCCCCCTGACGGACCACGAGATGCGCCTTCTGCAGGACGCGCTCGTGCCCTACGGGGCGGAACCGGGTGCCGTCAGTTCGGTCAAAGGGCTGGACGAACTGCCCCCCACCGACTACACCTTTTCCCCGGAATCACCCGATCGGGTGTCCATGGGGGATTCCGCGACCGTCGTTCTCGGTGCCACGCTGCGTGGCCGGAACGGGGTCGGCGAGGTCCGCTCCTGCTGGCGCATCGGTCCCTCCGGGGTCAACCGCGTCCTGCTGGTGGCGGCCACGACCGGCCACGCCCGGCTGACCGGCGAGCTGCAGCGCGTTCTGCGGGCGTTGGGCGAACACGACCCGTGCGTCGAGGTCGTGCCGTCCGGTCTGGACCTGCCGCCCTACCACCGGGCGGCGCTGGCGGCATCGGAGCTGGTGTGCGCCGGCGCCGAGTCCGATGAGCACCTCGTGCTCAGCTAAGGAGAGTTGCCGTGACGAACGACGGGGTCGGGCTGCCGGTCCGTCTGCACGATCTCCTGCTGTCCGTGGCCGGGCGGATCGACGACGCCGCCCTGTCGCAGGCCCGCGAGTTCCTCGCGGTCGGAGAGCTCGACCGCGCGGTCGAGATGCTGGTCGGCACGCTCCTCGCCGGCGGCATCCCGGTGCTGCCCGACGAGCGTGCGGCCATCACGTGGGCGTTGCACGAGGTCCGCTCGGACGCGTCGCTGACCGACCGCCTGCCGGTCGCGGAGATGCTCCCGTTCATCCGCCACCGCTTCACCTCCGAGACCGACCCGGTCTCGGACATCACCGGTGCGCTGGCCCGCGCGGTGTCGGTGCTGCCGGACGTCCGCTCGGTGCGGGCGGTCTGGCGGTCCTCGCCGACGGGGTCCACGCCCGGTCCGCTGCCGCAGCGGGTGGTGCTGGTGGACATCGGTCCGCAGGGCTTCGCGCCGGCGACCGCCTACCGGGTCGACTCGGTGCTGCGCAAGATCGGCGTCCGGGCCGCGGTCGAGGTGCTGACGACGGGTGTGCAGCTCAGCGACTACCACGCGTCCGCGGTGACGGCCTCGAAGGCGGTGCCGGTCTCCGGCGGCGCCCCGATGCGGGTCGCCGAGCCGGTCTCGCCCCAGGGCGCCTGGTTCGACCAGTCAGAGGAACTTCCCGCTCCGGCGCCGGTGGCCGAGCCGACACCGGCGCCGGAGCCACTGGAAGAGACCGGCTCACGTCGCAGCAGAACGTCCACGCTGGAGGGGTCGCAGCCCTTCCCGCCCAAGCCCGTCAAGCGCATCCCGAAGGCGGCGGCGGAACCCGCGCCGGCGCCCGAACCGGAGCCGGAGGCGGAGATCTTCCCGCTCCCCGAGCCCACGCCGATCAACAGGGCCGAGGTGACCACCGAGCTCCGCGGTGACGAGCTCGCGGCACTGCAGGCGGCGCTGGCGGAGTCGCCGGCGGAACCGTCCTCGGTGGACGCGAACCTCAGCGAACGGGAACGCGCCCTGCTGCAGCAGCTCCACGAGGAGCTGGCGCAGCGGGAGCAGATCGGGTCGAAGACGGCGGACAGCGGTCGCTGGCAGATCGACCGCTCGTCGCGCCAGACGTTCGGCGCCTCGAACAACGGGCACCAGACGCCGTAGGTGGATCAGGCCCCGGCCTTGCGCCGGGCCAGGTCGATGACCTTCTGCAGGTGCAGGCCGCGCCGCACGTCGCACTCGTGGGTCGTGGTGCCGCTGTGCACCATGGCCACGAAGTCGTCGAGCAGGTTCGTGAAGCACTCGAGCGCGGGCGTGTCCCGGTTCGTGAGCGTGCGCGCGCCGTGCGTGCCGAAGACCGTGAAGTCCGCGAACGGCGGCTGCAGCGGCAACGACAGGCACAGCGACACCGTGCTCGTCGCGCCGCCCGCGTGCTGCAGGATCAGCTGCCAGAGACCGGTGTCCGTGACGTTCGCCGCGAGCACGTCGGTGATCTCGCCCAGTGCCGCGTCGAGCAGGTCGAACGCGTGCGGGCCGACGTCGTCGAGCGCGCCCCTGTCGTGGCGCCACGGCGAGTTCGAGAACGGGCCGTCGAGCAGCGCGCCGGAGATCCAGCGGCTGTCGGCGCCGGTCCAGCCGCCCGTGCGGTGCAGCTGGGCCAGCATCTCCTTGGTCTCCGGCGCGTAGCGGCGGGTCAGCACGACCAGCGACGCGACGCCGGCCTCCTCAACCGCCGCGACGAGCCGTTCCGCGACCTCGACGGTCTCGGCGACCGGCTTCTCCAGCACGAGGTGCTTGCCGGCCCGCGCCGCCTCGACCGCCATCGGGCCCTGCACGCCCGGCGGCACGCAGAACGCGACGGCGTCCACAGTGGACAGCATCTCCGCGTAGTCGGCGAACGGCTCGGCGCCGTGGGCGTGCGCGAGCTCCTGCGCGGCCTCCGGTCGCCGGGCCCACACGCCGGTCAGCGCCGTTCCCGGGTGGTTCGCGATGCCGGGGGCGTGCACCATCTCCGCCCACGGGCCCGCACCGACGAGTCCTACGCGCAACTGTTCGTCCACTCGCACATCCTGCCTCAGGAGTAGCTGGCCTTGGGCACGAAGATCTCGCCGCCGTTGTCGAACTTCAGGCGCAGGCCGTCGCCGGTCGTCTCCCGCTCGGGGTCGTGTTCCCAGCCGGCGGGAACGGTCACCACGTGGCCGCGGTCGGGGGTCGGGCCGAGCCAGATCTCGTAGTAGGTGCTGCCGACCAGCTGCTCGACCTTCTTCACGTACACGCCTGGCGACGTGGAAGTCGGGTCGACGCTGATCACGGTCGTGCGGTCCGGCACGAACATCACCACCACGGCCACCGCGGTGAGGGCTGTGCCCATCACCGCGCCGAGCACGAACAGCAGGATCTTCACCAGGCAGCCGGAGACGTTCGTCGCCATCACACCATCCTCGGGTAAGCGCGGTCGTACGCTCGGAGGATGCCCGACGACATGACCTTGCCGGGAAACCTGGTACCCACCAGGCCCGCCGCCGAACCCGCGCAGGCCCGTGACGCCGTGACCGTCGTGCTGCTGCGGGACGGTGCCGAGGGCGTGGAGGCGTTCCTGCTGCGGCGCGTGAAGGGGATGGCGTTCGCCGGTGGCATGACCGTGTTCCCCGGCGGAGGCGTCGATCCGCGCGACGCGGACACGTCGGTCGCGTGGGCCGGTCCGCCGCCCGAGTGGTGGGGGTCGGTGTTCGGCGTCGACCCGCTGACCGCGCGGGCGTTCGTGTGCGCGGCGGTCCGGGAGACGTTCGAGGAGTCGGGCGTGCTGCTCGCCGGGCCGGACCCCGCGTCGGTCGTCGCGGACACCTCGGCGTACGCGGGGGCCCGGCAGAAGCTGGTGGACCGCGAGCTCTCGCTCGCGCAGTTCCTCGCGGCCGAGGGCCTGGTGCTGCGGGCGGACCTGCTGCGGCCGTGGGCGAACTGGGTGACCCCGGTCGAGGAGCCGCGCCGGTACGACACCCGGTTCTTCGTCGCCGCGCTGCCTTCCGGGCAACGCGCCGACGGCGAGACGACCGAGGCGTCCGACGCGTCGTGGCAGACGCCGGCCGAGGCCGTGGCGGACGCCGCGGAGGGCCGCCGGATGCTCATGCCGCCGACCTGGCGCACGCTCGACGAGGTCGGGGCGCTGGGGAGCGTCGAGAAGGTGATGGCCGAGGAGCGCAGCGTCGAGAAGATCATCCCGAAGCTGATCCGCGAGGGCGACGTCGTGCGGGTGGTCCTGCCGTGAGCGGGTCGCCGCTGATCGGTGCCCGCGCCGCGCACCCGTTGTACGGGCAGGTGCGGCAGGTGACGCCGCACGCGGCCGTGCTGCTGGCGGACAACCCGTCGCCGATGACGCTCGACGGCACGAACACGTGGCTGTTGAAGGCTCCGGACGCGTCGTCGTACGTCGTGGTCGATCCCGGTCCGCTGGATCCGGTGCACCTCGAGCGGATCGCCTCCGTCGGGCCGGTCGCGGAGATCCTGCTGACGCACGGCCATCCCGACCACTCCGACGGCGCGCGTTCGTTCGCCGAGATGGTGGGTGCTCCGGTGCGCGCGCTGGACCCGACGTTCACCCACGGCTCCGAGGGGCTGGTGGACGGCGACGTGGTCACCAGCGCCGGTCTGGAGCTGCGGGTGCTCGGCACGCCGGGCCACACCAGCGACTCGTTGTGCTTCGTGGTCGACGGCGAGGCGGTGCTGACCGGCGACACGGTGCTGGGACGCGGCACGACCATCGTGGCGCACCCGGACGGCAAGCTCGGCGAGTACTTCGAGTCGTTGCGGCTCCTGGCGGAGCTGCCCCCGGACACCGCCGTGCTGCCCGGCCACGGCCCGGAGCTCGCGGACGCCGGCGAGGCCGCGCGGATGTACCTGGCGCACCGCACCCAACGCCTGGAACAGGTCCGCGCCGCCGTCGCCTCCCTCGGGGGTTCGCCCACGCCGCGCCAGGTCGTCGAAGTCGTCTACGCCGACGTCGACCGCGTGCTGTGGCCGGCCGCGGAGTGGTCCGTGCGCGCCCAGCTGGAGCACCTGCGCACCGTCACCGAATGAGACAGCGCGCTTCCGCTGCGTTGCGCGGACCGCTAGCGTTCTCCAGTCGCTTCGGGACACCCGGAATTGTCAGGGGTGCCCGCTAACGTCCGGAAGCATGGACCTCACCGCCACGACAGCAGAGCTCGCGAGCGCCGCGGCGGAGGTGGCGCGACTGCTGCCGACCCGTGTGCTCGACCCGGTGCTCGCCGGGCTCCGCCTGACAGCAGGGCAGGACGTCGAGATCGCGGGCAGCGACCAGGAGCACGGCGTGCGCCTGTCCGTCAACGCCGTCGTCCACACGGAGGGAGAGGTGCTCGTGCCCGCCAAGCCGCTGGCCGCCACCCTCCAGGCGCTGGACGACCCGCAGGTGAGGCTGAAGGTGGAGGGCCAGCGCCTGGCCGTCCGCACCCCGACGGCCCGCTTCGCGCTGCCGCTGCTGTCGCTGGCCAACCACCCCGGCGTGCCCGCGTTGCCCCCTCTGCAGGGCCACGTCGACGCCGCCCTGCTCGGTGTCGTCGCCGCGGTGGCCGGCGCCGCCTCGAAGGACGACGCGCTGCCGATCTTCACCGGCCTCCGGATCCAGTCCGACGCCGAGAAGCTGCACGTGATCGCGACCGACCGCTACCGCATGGCGTACGCCACACTCCCGTGGGAACAAGCGGGCGAGCTGGACCTGTTGGTACCGGCGAAGCCCCTCGTGGAGGCCGCACGCCAGGCCACCGGCCGGGTAGCGCTCCACGCGAGCTCCGACCGCATCGCCCTCGCCTGGGGCAACAACTCGATCTCCACCGCACTCTTGGCCGCTCCGTTCCCGGACGACCGGGCGCGCCGACTCCTGGAGGCAGTCATCGACAGCACGGTGCTAGTGGACGCGGACTCCCTCGCGCGCGCCGTCCGCAGAGCCACGCCCTACGGCGGCCCGCACCAGGCCGTCACCATCCAGGTCGAGGACTCCGAGATCCGCGTCAAGGGCAGCGACCCCCAGCAGGGCGAGTCCGAGGAGTTCGTGAAGGCGGACGTCGAAGGCGACCACCTGACCAAGACCTTCCAGGCCCGCTACCTGGCCGACGCCCTGAAAGCGTTCGCGGGCCGCCGCATCGAGCTGAAGATCCAGGACGGCCTCCGCTCGACGGTGCTCACGTCGACGCCGGGCGAGGACGGGGTGGAGCTCACCTACCTGGTGGTCCCGATGCGCTCGGTGGCCTGACTCCTGGGCGAAGACCGACGTACGCCAACGGCTGGTGCCAACGTTCTGACACCAGCCGTCCCGGTCTGTCGCGTGCCGTGGCTCAGCGGGCCGCCAGCTCCATCTCCGAGCGCAGCGGCACCTCAGCCGGCACCCCGCGCCGCACGGTCCCGCGCAGCAGCCACACCGCCAGCGCGATCACTAACCCGGCCACACCGGACGCGACGAACGCGGGCCGGGTGCCGAAGTGCTCGATCAGCTGCCCGGACAGCCCCTGCCCGATCGCCAGCCCGACGGTCACCGAGGTGATCACCCAGCCGAACGCCTCCGCGGCCATGCCGTTGGGCGTGACCTGCTCGATCGCCGCCGAGTGCGCGGTCGACTGCGGCGTGATCAGCGTGCCGACCAGGAACAGCGCCAGGCCCAGGCCGACCAGCGTCGCCGGGACCGCCAGCACGAACGCCAGCAGGCCGAAGCCGCCCAGCAGCACCGGCAGGCGCAGGTGCATGGGGCGCGGCCACGGGCGCATGCCGTAGAGCACGCCGAAGACCACCGAGCTGATCGACCACAGCGACAGCATCAGGCCGCCCATCGAGGCCTCGCCCGCGGCCTTCGCGAACGCCGGTACCGCCACCTCGACGAAGCCGATCGTCACGCCGAAGCCGAGCGCGGCCAGCGCCACCGTGCGCATGCCGGGGTAGGCGAACGCGCCCAGCAGCGGGCGGCGGGTGACCGCGGCCGCTCCCCAGGCGCGGACGACCGGGTTGAACGCGAACCACAGCGCGCCCACGACCATCAGCACGGCACCGACCACGACGCCGGTGCCCGCCCACGGCGCTGCCAGCAGCAGGCCGGCGAGGCCGGGGCCGAGGATGAAGAAGACCTCCATGCTGATCGCCTCGTAGGCGTAGGCCGCCATGCGCGTCGGACCGGTCGGCACCATCCGCTCCCACAGCGCCCGCGACGCCGAGCCCACCATCGGCTCGGTCGCGCCCACGCCCAGGGCCAGCGGCACCAGCACGAACACCGGCAGACCGGCCTCGACGGCGAGCACCGACACGGTCACGAAGAACGCGAACAGCGCGGTCGTGAAGGCCAGCGGACGGGTGGGACCGAAGCGGTCCATCAACCGGCCCTGGACGACCGAACCGAGGGCTACACCCACCAGTGCCGCCGCCGAGACCATGCCGGCGACCGCGAACGACCCCGTCGCGCGCTCGACGTAGAGCAGCAGCGAGAGCCCGACCATCGCGATGGGCAGGCGGGCGAGCAGCGACGCGACCACGGGGCCGCGCATGCCGGGGGTCGTCAGGGCAGCGCGGTAGTCGGACAGGCGGGCAGAGTGGGACATGTGTACCAGTATGCCAAACTTGGTACGCGTGTACCACATCGGGTGCCGAGAGTCACCGAGGTCGCGATTCGGTCACGGGAATGCGATGACCGGGTGAAACATGCAACGAATCGGCCACACATGGGGTCCTTGAGGGTGAAAGGGCTTGAGCGGCCGGGGCTGCGACGTGCGAAAGTTGACTCGTCGACCGAGACGACCACGCTGCTCGATCGATCGAAGACCAACCTCTGGCTTGAGGGTCGGGGCCTACGCGCCAGAGGGCGGAAAGCACGGTTCGTCGGGGGATGGGCCGTGCACCACAAAGGACCGGTGCGCCACGTCGGGGGTGGCGCCCGGTCCTTTGTTCGCGAACTACGTCACGACGACCGGGGCCCCGTCCGCTGAGCGAACGGGGCCCGAGTCGTCGCGTGGGCCGTCAGCGGGCGCGGCGCGCCAGGCGCTCCGGGTCCAGGATCAGCACGCTCTTGCCTTCCAGGCGCAGCCAGCCGCGGTGCGCGAAGTCGGCCAGCGCCTTGTTCACGGTCTCGCGGGACGCGCCGACGAACTGCGCGATCTCCTCCTGCGTCAGGTCGTGCGTGACGCGGAGCAGACCGGCCTCCTGCGAGCCGAAGCGCTGCGCGAGCTGCAGCAGCGCCTTGGCGACGCGGCCGGGCACGTCCGTGAAGATCAGGTCGGCCAGCATGGAGTTCGTCCTGCGCAGCCTGCGGGCCAGGGCCCTCAGCAGCTGCTCGGCGATCTCCGGCCGGTTGGTGATCCACTGGCGGAGCGCGGGGCGGTCCATGGACACCGCGCGCACCTCGGTCACCGTCGTCGCGGTGGACGTGCGGGGGCCGGGATCGAAAATGGACAGTTCGCCGAACATGTCGGAGGGCCCGAAGATCCCCAACAGGTTCTCGCGGCCGTCCGGCGACTTGCGGCCGATCTTCACCTTGCCGGACTGGATGATGTACAGGCGGTCGCCCGGCTCACCCTCCGCGAAGATCACGTGGCCACGCGGGAACTCCACCGTCTCCAGGGTCTGCGCCAGCGCCTCCGCTGCCGCCGGGTCAACCCCTTGGAAGATGCCCGCTCGCGCCAGGGTCTCGTCCACCTCGTCCCTCCTAATCGACGCGACGGCACGCCTACCACCTTCTTTGGTGGAGTCAGCGCCGTGCCGCCGATCACTGCGTTGCAGTCTAAGGGCTCTCATGTGGATCGCCGCTCGGCTCGCCGTCCCAACTGGAACAACGAGACTGATTCGATCCAGAGCCCAACGAACCAGTCTACGCCATTCGGGTGCGTGTCAGCGCGGGACGGTCACCGGACGCGCTTGCGTGCGGTGCCGCGGCCACGCCGGCGGAGGCGGAACATGTCGAGTGCGCGACCGATGCCGTGTCCGTAGAGCGCCTTGACCTCTTCAGGCCTGGCGGACTCCAGGAACTCCTCGACCTCGTTCTCCTGCACGGCAACGTGCCGGAGCTTCGCTTCCACACGCTCCATGAAGAGCGCGAAGAACATGATCACGATCGGAACGACGATCACAAGCCAGGCAGTCATGATGCTCCGCAGTGTTCCGCATGGAGGATTCGAGTACGGATCTAGGGGTCGGTTCCGGCGTGTTGACTACTCTGGATCAGTGCCCGCAACCAAGAAGCCGGAAACCAAGCTAGGCCTGACCCGCAGGGCCCGCCGGATGGTGCGCGTGCTGGCCGAGGGATACCCCGACGCGCACTGCGAGCTGGACTTCACCACGCCGCTGGAGCTCGTCGTGGCGGTCGTCCTCTCCGCGCAGTGCACCGACAAGAAGGTCAACGAGGTCACTCCCGCTCTCTTCGCCAAGTACCCCACGGCCGCCGACTACGCCGGCGCCGACAGGGTCGAGCTCGAGGAGATGATCCGCCCCACCGGCTTCTACCGGAACAAGGCGACCTCCCTGCTGGGCCTCGGCGCTGCTCTTGTGGAGCAGTACGACGGCGTGGTCCCCAGCACTCTCGAAGAGCTGGTCAAGCTCCCCGGTGTAGGACGCAAGACCGCCAACGTGGTTCTCGGCAACGCGTTCGATGTGCCCGGCATCACAGTCGACACCCACTTCGGCCGGCTCGTCCGCCGCTGGGGCTGGACCGACCTCGAGGACGCCGTCAAGGTCGAGCACGCCGTCGGCGAGCTGATCGAGAAGCGCGACTGGACGATGGCCTCGCACTGGATCATCTTCCACGGCCGCCGCGTCTGCCACGCCAAAACGCCTGCGTGCGGTGCCTGTCTGCTGATGAAGGACTGCCCGTCGTACGGCCTGGGCCCCGAGGACCCGGACAAGGCCGCCAAGCTCGTGAAGGGCGACGAGAAGCCCCACCTGCTCGAGCTCGCCGACCGAGTGCGGGCCGGTGAGAAACTGGTGGGGTGAACAACCGCTCGCGCTGGCTCGTCGTCGTGCTCGTCCTCGGCGTGGCGGGTGTCGTGGCGCTGTGGCCCCGTGACAAGGCACCGGAGCCGCCCGCGCCCACCCGCCCGACGCAGGACGTGGCCGCGTTGCGCGCGCAGGCCCAGCTCAGGGCCTGCGAACCCGCCGGAGAGGGTGGCGCCGCCGTCACGTGCCTCGGTGACGGCACCCGGACGGCCCTCGCGCTCAAAGGGCCGGTCCTGATCAACTTCTGGGCGACCTGGTGCCAGCCGTGCCAGAAGGAGCTGCCCGTCCTGGACGCCTACGCGAAGCAACCCGGCGCCGTTCCGGTCGTCCCGGTTCTCGTGGAGAGCACCGAGGCCGACGGGCTGGAACTGCTCACGCGGCTCGGCGTGCGGCTTCCCTCGGTCTACGACGGCCCCGACGAGCTGCGCAAACGAGTCAAGGCGCCGATCACGCTCCCCGCCACGTATTACGTAGCAGCGGACGGTGCGGTCCGGCAGATCACGGACCCGCCGGTGTTCACGGCGCCCGAGCAGGTGGAGAAGGCGGTTTCATGACGGAGGCAGCCGAGACGGAGGCCGTCCAGCCACCCGACTGGATGCAGCGCCTCGCCAAGGCCACCGAGCAGATCGACGCACGCACGTTCATGCGCGACCCCCGCACGCCGACGCGCTCCTACCGGGCCGCGGCGGTGCTGATGCTGTTCGGCGAGTCCGAGGAGCACGGGCCGGACGTGCTGCTGCTGCGCCGGTCGGACACGCTCGGCTCGCACCCCGGCCAGGTCGCGTTCCCCGGCGGGGCGTCCGACCCGGACGACGACGGGCCCGTGGCCACCGCATTACGCGAGGCTTACGAGGAGACCGGTGTACTTGGGTCAGGAGTGAGACCGCTCGCCCTGCTGCCGGAGCTGTACGTGCCGGTGTCCGGGTTCGTGGTCACGCCCGTGCTCGCCTACTGGGAACAGCCGAGCCCCGTCGCACCTGTCGACCCGGCGGAGACCGCCGCGGTCGCCCGCGTCCCGGTGGCGCACCTCGCGGACCCCGCCAACCGGTTCCGCGTGCGCCACCCCGCGGGTTACGTCAGTGCGGCGTTCTCCGCGCCGGGCATGCTGGTGTGGGGCTTCACCGCGGGGTTGATCAACGGCCTGATCGCACTCGGCGGCTGGGAACAGCCGTGGGATGCGACCGATGTGCGCGATCTTGAACTAGCGTTGCGCGCTACACAGTGAGGCGGAGGTTCTGGGTTGAACTGGGTTGACCTGCTCGTGCTGGGCCTGGCCGCGATAGCCGCGGTCTCCGGGGCCAGGCAGGGCATGGTCGTCGCGCTGCCCGCCTTCGTCGGTGTGCTCGTCGGCCTCATCCTCGGCACGCAGATCGCTCCGCTGCTGGTGTCCCAGTTCGAGAACGTCGTCACCAAGGTCGTGTTCGCGGTCGGCATCGTCGTGCTGCTCGTGGCGCTGGGCGAGACGATCGGCGTCTACATCGGCCGGACGATCAAGGCCCGCGTCAACGCGTCGCCGTTGCGCGGCGCGGACAATGCCCTGGGCGCGATCGTGCAGGGCCTGGTCGTGTTCGTGGTGGCGTGGATGATCGCGCTGCCGCTGACCTCCGTCGTCGGCCTGCCGGACCTCACGTCGTCGCTCAAGCAGTCGGTGATCCTCGGCAAGGTCGACCAGACCATGCCGCAGGCCGCCCGCGTGCTGTCGGGCGACCTGCAGAAGCTCTTCGACGTCTCGGGCTTCCCGCAGGCGATGGACCCGTTCAACCGGACGCCGCTCAAGGAGGTCGAGCCGCCGGACGGCCAGCTCGCGAACTCGCCGGTCGCGAACAAGCTGAAGGCCTCGGTGCTGAAGGTCCGCGGCCGGGCGCCGTCGTGCTCGCGCGCCCTGGAGGGCACCGGGTTCGTCATCGCGCCGGAACGCGTCATGACCAACGCCCACGTCGTCGCCGGCACCAACGAGGTGACGGTCGAGGTCGGCCGCGGCCAGTTCGACGCCACCGTCGTCTCCTACGACCCGCGCACGGACATCGCCGTGCTCGCGGTGCCGGACCTGGAGGCCACGCCGCTGCAGTTCCGCTCGGACGAGGTCCAGCCGGGCGAGGACGGCATCGTGCTCGGCTACCCGCTCGACGGCCCGTACAAGGCGTCGCCCGCCCGTGTGCGCGAGCGGATCCCGCTGCTGCGCGGCCCGGACATCTACGACGCGCAGACCGTGACGCGCGACGTCTACACGGTTCGCGCCGAGGTCCGTTCCGGCAACTCCGGCGGCCCGCTGGTCGACCCGAACGGCCGCGTGATGGGCGTGGTGTTCGGCGCGGCCGTCGACGACCCGGAGACCGGCTTCGTGCTCACGTCCCAGCAGGTGCAGTCGATGGTGCAGAAGGCGCCGTCGCTGACCCGCCGGGCGTCGACCCAGGGGTGTGCCTCGTAGCGATGCCGTCGAGCACGTAGCCCAGGCCGGTGTCGAACCGCGCCGACGCCTTCGTCTGCTCGGCTTCGTACATGACCCTCGCGAGCATCGGGAACTTCCCGGTGTCCAGCATCCGCTGCATGTACGGGCCGGACGCCGCCTGCCACTGCTCCTCGGTCAGGCCGCTGGACCGCTCCTCGCGGGCCTCGGTGATCTCGTTGCGGACCGCGCCGTGCACGAACGCCATGACCGCGCCGACCGCGCCGAGGACGTCGTCGATGCCGGGGAACTCCGGCAGGCCGGCGAGGGTCCTCAGCGTCGCCTCGATGTGCGCCAGCGAGTTCGGGCCGCGGTGGGGACGACCACCGAGCAGGTCGACGAACCACGGGTGCCGCTGAGCCGCCGCGCGCATGCCGTGGGCGATCTCCGTCAGGCCCGCCCGCCACCCGGCGCCCGGCTCCGGCAGGGCGATCTCGCCGTAGACCGCGTCGACCATCAGGTCGAGCAGCTCGTCCTTGGTCTCGATGTAGCCGTAGAGGCGCATGGGCCCGGCGCCGAGCACTGCGGCGACCTTGCGCAACGACACCTCGTCCAGCCCGCCCTCGTCGGCGAGGCCGATCGCGGCGGCCACGATCGACTCCCTGCTCAACGGGGTAGGGGACGGCCTGCTGGGCGGCTCCGGGCGGTCCCACACGAGTTCGTTCGACATCGGACTGGACAATACAGCGTCTGTGCGCGATACAGTGTATTGAGCGATACAGCGTATTGAGAGGGGACGTTCGTGAAGACTTCGGTGCTGGTGGTGGGTGGAGGACTGGCGGGGACGTCGGCCGCGCTGTTCCTGGCGTGGCGCGGTGTCGACGTGGTGCTGGTCGAGAAGCATCCGGGCAGCTCACCGCACCCGCGGGCGGTCGGCTTCAACGCGCGGGTCGGCGAGCTGCTGCGCGCGGTCGGGCTGGAGGAAGAGCTGCCGAAGAGCAGGATGTCCAAGGGCTTCGGGGTGCGCAGGGTCAGGGCGGAGAGCCTGGTCGGCAGGAAGTACGACGAGACGTTCTGGACGCCGCCCGCCCAGCTCTCCGACATCGAGTACTCCCCGGTCAGGGGCGTCGGCGTGGCGCAGGACCGGATGGAGCCGCTGCTGCGGGACAAGGCCCGCGAGCTGGGCGCGGACATCCGCATGAACACCCGGATGCTGGAGTTCTCGCAGGACGACGACGGCGTCACGGCGATCGTCCGGGGTGAGGGCGAGCCCTACGAGATCCGGGCGGACTACCTGGTCGCCGCGGACGGCCACCGCAGCCCGGTCCGCGAGCAGCTCGGCATCACCCGCAGCGGGCGCGGGTACATGCACACGTCCCGCAGCGTGCTGTTCCGCGCGCCGCTGGAGGAGTACCTGAAGGACGGGATCGGCCAGTTCGTGATCGACGACGTCGGCTTCCTGACCACCTACGGCGACGGCCGGTGGGTCCTGATGCTCGACGACGGCGAGTACGACGAGGCCGAGCTGCGCCAGAAGATCTTCCGCGCCATCGGCCGCGACGACGTGGACGTCGAGATCGTCACGACGGGCAAGTGGACGATCAGCGCCTCGGTCGCCGACGAGTTCTCGCGCGGACGCGTCTTCCTGGCCGGCGACGCCGCCCACACCCTGCCGCCGAGCCGCGGCGGGTTCGGGGCCAACGTCGGCATCGAGGACGCGCACAACCTCGCCTGGAAGCTCGCCGCCGTGCTCGAGGGCCGGTCACGGGCGGAGCTGCTCGACACCTACGACGCCGAACGGCGGCCGGTCGCGACCCTCTGCCACCAGCAGATCTTCGCGCGCAACGACGGGCACAACCGCGACGGGGAGGCCGAGGAGGCGACGTTGTACGACAACAACGCGATGCACTTCGGCGTCCTCTACCGCTCGTCCGCGGTGCTCGGTGCGGGCGAGGAACTGCCGCCGGCGCGGCTGCCCGAGGAGTGGAACGGCCAGCCCGGCACGCGGGCCCCGCACGTGTGGGTCGAGCCCGGCAAGTCCACGTTGGACCTCTTCCAACGCGGCTGGGTGCTCGTCGCCGACCACCCGCAGTGGGAGGAGGCGGCCCAGCAGGCCGGTGTCGCGTACGAACGCGTCGAGCGGCTGGACGTCTTCGGACTGTCCGAGAAGGGCGCCTCGCTGGTGCGCCCGGACGGCTACGTCGCCTGGCGTTCGGTGGACCTGCCGGACGACCCGGCGACCGCGCTGGGGGAGGCGTTCAGCTCGACTTCTGCAGGAACTCGGTGATCAGCCGGCTCGTGGTGTGGGGTGCCTCCTGGTTCGGGAAGTGCCCCACCTCCGGCAGGTAGCGGAACTCCGACTCCGGCCCGAGCCACTCCAGGGACCCGCGCGCCGACGACTCCAGGGTGATCGGGTCGAGCGCACCGTGGATCTGCAGCACCGGCACCTGCATCTTCTTGTCGACCGCCTCGGTGAACCGGCGGCCGTCGCTGCGGACCTGCGAGCGCACCGCCCAGCGGTAGTACTCCATCGCGCTGTGGGCGACGCCCGGCACCGTCATGGCCTGGCGGCAGCGGCGCAGCACCTCGTCGAACTCCGGCGCCGACCGCCACTTCGGGCCGGACCACGCCGAGAGCAGCTTCGCGACCTGCACGGCGTTCTCGCCGGTCAGCCACCGCTCGGGGTAGATCGGCAGCTGGAAGCGCAGCACGTGCGAGTTCACGCGGGGGTGCCGGCGGAACGCGCGGCGCATCGCGAGCGGGTGGGGCGCGGACAGCACCGAGATCGACGAGACGACCCGCGGGTGCAGCGCGCCGACCGTCCACGCCGTGGCACCGCCCCACGCGCTGCCGACGAGGTGCGCGCGTTGGGCGCCGAGCGCCTTGATCAACCCGGCGACATCACCCGCGAGGGTGAAGCCGTCGTAGCCGCGCGGGGGCTTGTCCGAGTCGCCGTAGCCGCGCAGGTCGACGGCGACCGCGCGGTAGCCGGCCTCGGCCAGCGCCGTCAGCTGGTGCCGCCACGACCACCAGAACTCGGGGAACCCGTGCAGCAGGAGCACGAGCGGGCCCTCGCCGAGCTCGGCGACGTGCAGGCGGATGCCGTTGGCCGAGACGTCGCGGTGCGTCCACGGCCCCGCGACCCGCACCACCGACGGATCGGGCTTGCGGCTCAGTCGGAGTCACCCTTGCGGTGGGTGAGCGCCGCGACCGTGTCCTTCGCGGCCGCGATCGACTTCTCCGGCGCCCTGATCTTGCGCACCTTGCGGTAGCCGAGGAACGCGAACAGGACCGCGGTGAGCAGCATGACGGCGAAGACGAGCCCGAAGCCCGCCCAGTAGCCCCAGCCGAACCACTCGGCGAAGCCGAAGCCGAGCGCCATGAAGAGGAAGAACAGGCTGAAGCACAACACCGTCAGCGCGACGATGAAGAAGACGCTGCCCTTCACGCCCTTCTTGATCTCGGCGGTGATCTCGCCCTTCGCGAGCTCGACCTCCGCTCTGACCAGAGTGGACACGTGCGCGGTCGCGTCGCGGACGAGGCCACCGATCGAGGCCTCGGCGGTGGGGTCGTCAGCGGTCAGCGGAATCGACGCGATGTGTTCCCTGGTGGTCACCCGGACATCGTGCCATGCGCCCGGCTGCGGCGAATGAGCAACACCGCGGCGAGCAGCGACGAGATCATCGAGGCGATGAGCACAGCGGCCTTCGCGGTGTCCGGATCGGCCAGCGAGAGCTCCGCGATGAGCAGGCTGACGGTGAACCCGACCCCGCCCAGCACGGCCACCGCCACGACGTCGCGCGGTCCCGCCCCGGACGGCCAGACCGCCGCCTTGAACCACACGGCGAGCGCCGACGCTCCGACGATCCCGATCACCTTGCCGAGGACGAGCCCGGCGATCACGCCGATCGCGATCTTGTCGGAGAAGAGCTTCCCGAACGCCTCGGCACCGACCGGCACACCCGCCGCGAACAGCGCGAACACCGGTACCGCCACCCCGGCCGAGAACGGCTGCAGCCGGTGCTCCAGCCGCACCGCGGGCGCCTCCTGCTCGTACGGGTCGCGCTTCACGCGCGTGAGCAACGCCAGCGCGACGCCCGCGATCGTGGCGTGGATGCCCGACTCGTGCATGAACCACCACGTCGCGAGCGCGATCGGCACGTAGAGCCAGGCGCTGGTGGTCCTCCTGCGCTGGAGGAACCAGTACAGCGCCAGCAGCAGCACGACGGCACCGGCCGCGAGCAGGTTGAACTCCGCCGTGAACAGGACCGCGATGACGATGATCGCGCCCAGGTCGTCCACGACGGCCAGCGACAGCAGGAACACCCGGATGCTCGACGGCAGCCCGGACGCCGTCAGCGCCAGCACCCCGAGCGCGAACGCGATGTCCGTGGCGACCGGGATCGCCCACGCCTTCTCGATGCCCGGCTGGCCCCAGCCGACGGTCAGCGCGATCAGCGCGGGGACGACCATCCCGCCGACCGCCGCGATCACCGGCAGCGTCGCGGCCTTGACGTTCGACAGCTCGCCGACGACGAGCTCCCGTTTGAGCTCCAGCCCCGCGACGAAGAAGAAGACCGCGAGCAGCCCGTCCTTGGCCCAGTCGCCGACGGACAGCGGCCCGAGGTGCAGGTCGCGCAGGCCGAAGTAGGCGGGGGACAGCGGCGAGTTGGCCCACACCAGCGCGACGGCCGTGGCCACGAGCAGCACGGAGCCGCCGACGGTCTCGGTGCGGAGGTAACGGGCGAAGTCGGCGACGACGGTCTTCTTCTTGCGCGACACGGGTCTCCCAGAGCGGTCAGCGGGCACGACAAATTCGTGCCGACCAGACTTCCCGGCTCACCCTTCTCGGAATCCTAACGGCAACGGGCGCCCTCCGCAGAGGACGCCCGTCACGTTCGCGCAGATCAGACCCGGTTCAGACTCAGTCCTCCGACTTGCCGGACTGCAGGCCCGCCGAGATCAGGTCCATCACCGACGAGTCGGCCAGCGTCGTCACGTCGCCGACCGCGCGGTTCTCCGCCACGTCGCGCAGCAGGCGGCGCATGATCTTGCCCGAGCGCGTCTTCGGCAGCTCCGGCACGACCATGATCTGCCGCGGCTTCGCGATCGGGCCGATCTCCTTCGCCACGTGGTCGCGCAGCGCCTTGATCGCCTCGGCGCCGCCGGCGTCGTCACCGGCGCCGCCGCGCAGGATCACGAACGCCACGATGCCCTGGCCGGTGGTCTCGTCGTTCGCGCCGACGACGGCCGCCTCGGCCACGGTCGGGTGCGAGACGAGCGCGGACTCGACCTCGGTGGTCGAGATGCGGTGGCCCGACACGTTCATCACGTCGTCGACGCGGCCGAGCAGCCAGATGTCGCCGTCGTTGTCGTACTTCGCGCCGTCGCCCGCGAAGTAGAAGCCCTGCTCGCCGAACCGCGACCAGTACGTGTCGCGGTAGCGCTCCTCGTCGCCCCAGATGCCGCGCAGCATCGACGGCCACGGCTCGTCGAGCACCAGGTAGCCACCGCCGCCGTGCTCGACCTCGACGCCCTCGTCGTTGACGACCTTCGCGCCGATGCCGGGCAGCGGGCGCTGCGCCGAACCGGGCTTGGTCGACACGACACCGGGCAGCGGCGAGATCATGATCGCGCCGGTCTCCGTCTGCCACCACGTGTCGACGATCGGGGCCTTGCCGCCGCCGATGTTCTCGCGGTACCAGATCCACGCCTCGGGGTTGATCGGCTCGCCGACCGAGCCCAGCACGCGCAGCGACGACAGGTCGTGCTTGGCCGGGATGTCCGCGCCCCACTTCATGAACGTGCGGATCAGCGTCGGCGCCGTGTAGTAGATCGAGACGCCGTACTTCTGCACGATCTCCCAGTGGCGGCCCTCGTTCGGGGTGTTGGGCGTGCCCTCGTAGACGACCTGCGTCACGCGGTTCGACAGCGGGCCGTAGACGATGTAGCTGTGGCCGGTGACCCAGCCGATGTCCGCGGTGCACCAGTACACGTCGGTGTCCGGCTTGAGGTCGAACACGTTGAAGTGCGTGTACGACGCCTGCGTGAGGTAGCCGCCGGACGTGTGCAGGATGCCCTTCGGCTTACCCGTGGTGCCCGAGGTGTAGAGGATGAAGAGCGGGTGCTCCGAGTCGAACGCCTCGGGGGTGTGCTGGTCGGACTGCGAGTCGACCAGCTCGTG
The DNA here is from genome assembly GCF_036380075.1 of Lentzea sp. NCBI lineage: Bacteria > Bacillati > Actinomycetota > Actinomycetes > Pseudonocardiales > Pseudonocardiaceae > Lentzea > Lentzea sp. Next base: position 41,308 of record NZ_DASVFL010000291.1, read on the forward strand.
CCACCACACGTCCTTGTCGGTCCACGCGACCTCGGTGTCGGTGCGCTTGACGACGATGACCTTCTCCACCGACGGCGCGTCCGCGACGGCCTCGTCGACGGCGGGCTTGAGCGGGGCCGGGTTGCCGCGGCGGTACTGGCCGTCGGTCGTGATGACGAGCCGGGCCTCGGAGTCCTGGATGCGGGTGCGCAGCGCCTCGGCGGAGAAGCCGCCGAACACGACGTTGTGCAGCGCGCCGACGCGGGCGCACGCGAGCATCGCGAAGATCGCCTCGGGCACCATCGGCATGTAGATGGCGACGCGGTCCTCGGCGCCGATCCCCAGCGACGTCAGCGCGTTCGCCGCCTTGGAGACCTCGCGCTGGAGCTCGGCGTAGGTGATGGCGCGGGAGTCGCCGGGCTCGCCCTCCCAGTGGATGGCGACCTGCTCGCCGTGGCCGGACTCGACGTGGCGGTCGACGCAGTTGTAGGCGACGTTGAGCTTGCCGCCGACGAACCACTTCGCGAACGGCGCGCCCGACCAGTCGAGCACCTGGTCCCACTTGGTTTCCCAGTGCAGCCGTTCCGCCTGCTTCGCCCAGAACGCCTCGCGGTCGGCCTTCGCCTCCTCGTACAGCGCGGGCTGTGCGTTCGCCTGTGCCGCGAACTCGTCGGAAGGCGGGAACGTCCTGCTCTCCGTGAGCAGGTTGTCCAGGGCGTTGCCCTGGCCTGGCGACTGCGTCATGGTGCGAGACCTCCTGGAAAGTCCAGACCTGTCGTGGATGCGGGTACTGACCGTAGTGCGAGCCAGTTCACTTCGACAGGTTCCTCCTCAAAAAGGTTCAGACCAATTTGAGGAAGTCGGTTACACGGCTGTCACTGTGTAACCCGTTTCGTCTGGTCCGGGCACGTGTGGCGCGTTGAACGGGCGCAGTTGCGCGCTCAACGGTCCACCCAGTGAGCTGGATCACGCGTTTCACCTGGTCAGGTACTCTGCGCGACCGTGACCGATCCTCTCGCCCCGCTGCTCTCCCTGCCCGGTGTGGCCGAGGCCGCGAACGCCGCCAAGGACGCCGTCTTCCAGGTCCACCGCCACCGGGTGAACCTCCGCGGCTGGGCGACGACGGCGGCCGAGGCGTCCGTCCGCGCGGCCCGCGCCTCGGCGGCGATCGAGGGCGGCCCGACCGAGATCCCCGAATCCGGTGAGGTGTCCGACCCGGTGCTGGCCGGGTCGTTGCGGGTCGCCGAGGCGTTGGGTGGTCTGGTCGCGACGTGGCAGCGCGCGCCGTTGCAGGCCCTCGCGCGGTTGCACGTGCTGGCCGCCGCCGACCTGACGACCGACGTCGGCCGCCCGCGCGTCTCCGAGGACGTGTCGCAGCGGTTGGACATGCTCGGCTCGCTGGTCACCGGCGGGACGTCCGTGCCGGCGCCGGTGCTCGTCGCGGTGGTGCACGGCGAACTGCTCGGGCTGGCGCCGTTCGACGTCGCCAACGGCGTGGTGGCCCGCGCCGCCGCGAGGATGACGTCGATCTCCAGCGGGCTCGACCCCAAGGGCCTCGGCGTGCCCGAGGTGGCGTGCCTGCGCCGGTCCTCCGAGTACGAGGCGGCGTCCGTGGCGTTCGCGTCGGGGACTCTCGAAGGCCTGGCGCAGTGGATCCTGTTCGTCTGCTCGTCGGTGGAGGCGGGCGCCCGCGAGGCCAAGAGCATCGCGGACGCCGCACTCACCGGATGATCTCGGCCAGGACCTCGGCGGCCTTGACCGCGTCCTCGTCGGTCACGTAGAGCGGGGCGAACCCGAACCGCAGGACGTCCGGCGGCCGGTGGTCGCCGATGACGCCGCGGGCGATCAGTTCGTCCATGACGGCCCTGGCGTCCGGGCAGCGCACGGAGATCTGGTTGCCGCGGTTCTCCGGCGTGATCACTTCCAGTTTCGTGAGCTTCTCGACGTGCTCGCGGAACAACGCGGTGAGGGCGAGGCCGCGCTGCCGCAGCTCGGCGAGGTCGACGTCGTCCCACACGTCCAGTGCCGCGTCGAGCGCCAGCATCGACAGGATGTCCGGCGTGCCGACCCGTGCGCGTGCGATGCCGGGGTCCGGTTCGTAGGACGGCCGCATGCCGAACGGCTCGCGGTGCCCGTTCCAGCCCGAGAGCGGGTTCTCGAACGTGGCCTGCTTGTGCTTCGGCACGTAGATGAACGCCGGTGCGCCCGGTCCGCCGTTGAGAAACTTGTAGGTGCAGCCGATCGCGAAGTCGACTTGGAGCGCGTCCAACTCGATGGGCAGCACGCCCGCGCTGTGGCAGAGGTCCCAGACCACCTGCGCGCCGACCGCGTGCGCCTGCTCGGTGAGCGCCCTCATGTCGTGCAGCTCGCCGGTCCGGTAGTCGACCTGGTTGAGCAGCACCACGGCGGTGTCCTCGGTGAGGTCCAAAGAGGACGGGTGTGCCGCCCGGATCTTCAGGCCCGTCAGCGAGGCCACGGACTGCGCGATGTAGCCGTCGGTCGGGAACGTCGACTCGTCGCACACGATCTCGGTGCGTTCGGTGCCCTTCACCGCGCCCATCAACGCCTTGAAGACGTTGACCGACGTCGAGTCGCCGACCACGACCTGGCCGGGAGCGGCACCGACCAACCGGCCGACCCGGTCACCGACGCGTTGCGGCGTCTCCCACCAGCCCTCGGACCACGACCGGATCAGCCGCGTTCCCCACTGGTGCGCGACGACTTCCTGCATCCGCGCGGCGACGTGCTTCGGCGGCGGGCCGAGCGAGTTGCCGTCGAGGTAGACGACCCCTTCGGGGATGTCGAACAGCTCCCGCCTCACACGTAGCTCCTCGCGGTCCACAGCTCCGGGAACACCGCTCGTTGGGTGCGCTTCTCCAGCCATGCGACACCGGCGGAGCCGCCCGTGCCCACCTTCGAACCCATCGACCGGCGGGTCGCGAGCAGGTGGTCGTAGCGCCAGCGCGCGAACTCCTCCGCGATGTCGGTCAGCGCCTCGCCCAGCTCCAGCAGGTCGCGGTCGTCGCCGCGGTAGATCGCCGCCCACACCTGCTCGACCTCGGCGGACGGCTCGTAGGCCTGCGTGAGGTCGCGGTCCAGCACGGCCTGCGGGACGTCGAAGCCCTTGCGCCGCAACGCCGCCAGCACGTCGTCGTAGAGCGAGGGCTCGCCCAGCGACTTCTCCAGCTGGTCGTGCATCGCCGGCACCGCGCGGTGCGGCACGAGCATCGAGCGGGACTTCTCGCCGAGCAGGAACTCCATCTCGCGGTACATGCCCGACTGGAAGCCGGAGCCCTCGCCGAGCGCGTCGCGGAAGGAGTTGAACTCGGTCGGCGTCATCCGCGCGATCGGCCGCCAGGCCGCGGACAACGCCTGGAGGTGCAGGTCGGAACGGCGCAGCGTGCGGACCGCCGCGCGCAGGTCGTCGGCCCGCAGCTCGGTCTGGGCCTGCCGCCACTCGAAGCAGAGCAGGCCGAAGTACAGCTCCATCACCTGCGTGATGACCAGGAACGACATCTCGCGCGGGTCTTTGGACCACTGCTGCTGAAGGGTGTGCAGCACCGACGCGTGCACGTAGTCCTCGTACGGCGTGGTGCCACCGAAATCCAGCTTGGGGGAGACCGGGCAGCTCATGGCTCAATCGTCGCCGGAAGCGCCCGCCACCTGAATGGATGACGAAAGGCGTTCGCGCCGAACTTCTTCCGAACGCAAACCAGATCGCCGAGTAGCTTTGCGTTCATGTTGGACGAGGTGGACAAGGCCCTGTTGGAGGCGCTCCAAGAGGATGCGCGGCTGTCGTACAACGAGCTGGCGCGCCGGGTCCACGTCTCGCCGCCGACGGTCGCCCAGCGGGTGCGGCGGCTGGAGAACATGGGCGCGATCACCGGCTACCGGGCCGTGGTCGACCCCACCGTCGTCGGACGTCCGGTCGTCGCCCTGGTGCGCATGAAGTGCTACGGCCCGAGGTGCATCACGGTCCACCCGCAGCTGCTCGACGACCTTCCCGAGGTGGTCGAGGTCGTCCGGCTGACCGGGGACATCTGCTCGGTTGTGAAGGTCGTCACGACGTCCATCGTCGAGTTGGAACGGTTGCTGGTCCGCCTGGCGGCACACGGGGAGACGTCCAGCGCAATGGTGCTGTCGACGCCGATCCCGTGGCGTCCGGTGTTGCCCGGATAACACGCATCTGAGATTCCAATTAAGCTAGTGTCGATCATGTGAGGCTGACCAAGAGCACCGACATAGCGCTGAGGATCGTGATGCGCCTGGCCGTCGTCGACGGCCGGTCGAACCCGACCACGCGCGAGGTCGCCGACGTCATGGGCGTCCAGTACACGCACGCGGCGAAGGTCGTGTCCCAGCTCCAGCACCTCGGTGTCGTCGAGGCGAAGCGCGGTCGCGGTGGTGGGCTCGCGCTCACCGCGACCGGCCGTGCCGGCTCGATCGGCCACCTGGTGCGTCAGCTCGAAGGCGTGGGTGACGTCGTCGACTGCGAGGGCGACGTCCCGTGCCCGTTGAGCTCCGCCTGCCGGCTGCGCCGCGCGTTGCGCCAGGCCCAGGAAGCCTTCTACGCCTCACTCGATCCGCTGCGCGTCGATGACCTCGTCGCCGATCCCACCGGTCCTGTTCTGCTCACCCTGCAGCCCAGATGAGGAGCAATTCGATGCTCTCCCCCAAGTCGGCCGAACTGGTCGAGGCCACCCTGCCCGCCGTCGGCGCCGCGATCGCCGAGATCAGCGCGCTGTTCTACCAGCGGATGTTCGAGGAGCACCCGGTCCTGCTGCGCGACATGTTCAACCGCGGCAACCAGGCCAACGGCACCCAGGCCCAGGCGCTCGCCGGGTCGATCGCGGCCTTCGCGTCCGGGCTGATCGCCGGGCAGACGCCCGACGGGATGCTGCGGCGCATCGCCCACAAGCACGTCTCGGTCGGCGTCACGCCCGGTCAGTACGTCGTCGTCCACAAGCACCTGCTCGGTGCCGTCGCCGAGGTCCTCGGCGTCTCGGACGAGGTCGCCACTGCCTGGAGCGAGGTCTACTGGCTGATGGCCGACACGCTCGTCGGCATCGAGCGGTTCCTGCCGCAGGGCCAGCGGGAGCACCGGGTGATCGCCCGCTTCCAGGAGACCGAGGACGTGGTGACGTTCGTGGTCAGGCCGGTCGACGGGCAGGTGCGGCCGGGCGAGCCGGGGCAGTACGTGTCGGTGCAGGTCCCGCTCGCCGACGGTGCCCGGCAGATCCGCCAGTACAGCCTGTCCGGGCGGTCCGACGACGCCCTGCAGTTCTCGGTGAAGCGCGACGGCGAGGTGTCCAACCACCTGCACGACCGCACGCCGGTCGGCAGCACCGTGCTGGTCAGCCAGCCCGCCGGGGACGTGACGCTGCAGCCGGGCGACGGCCCGGTGCTGCTCGCGTCGGCCGGCATCGGCTGCACGCCGATGATCTCCATGCTCGCCGAGCTGGCGGCCACCGACTCGGCGCGGCAGGTCATCGCGGTGCACGGCGACCGCGACCAGCTCACGCACCCGTTCCGCGCCGAGCTCGCGCAGCTGGTGGCGAAGCTGGAGGACGCGCAGGCGCACGTCTTCTACGAGGAGCCGATCGGCGGGTGGCCGGCCGAGCGGACCGGGTTCGTCGACCTCGCCTCGGTGCCCGTGCCCGCCGGCACCACCGCCTATCTGTGCGGACCGATGCCGTTCCTGCGCGCGATGCGGACCCAGCTGCTCGCGGCGGGCGTCACCGACATCCACTACGAGGTGTTCGGGCCCGACACCATCTCAGCGGGCTAGCAGCTCCAGCGCGTCGCGGACGTGGCCCTTCGCGTCCTGCAACGCCTTCGCCGCACGGTCGGCGGGCACCCCGGCGAGCAGGTGGACCAGCGCCACCTTCAGGTCACCGGACGCCTCCGCCAGCGCCTGCTCGCACTCCGTCGCGGGCAGGCCGGTGGCCTCGTGCAGGATCCGGATCGTGCGGCCGCGCAGCTTCGCGTTGGTGGCGCGCATGCTGACCATCAGGTTCGAGTAGGTGCGGCCGAGCTTCACCATCACCGCGGTGGAGAACGAGGTCAGCACCAGCTTCTGGGCCGATCCCGCCTTCATCCGGGTGGACCCGGCGATCGCTTCGGGACCGGTGTTCAGGGCGATCAGCACGTCCGGCGTGAACGGCACCGAGGCGTTGTTCGACACCAGCACGGTGTGGGCGCCCAGCGCCCGCGCCTCTTCCAGCGCACCGATCACGAACGGCGTGCGCCCGGACGCCGTCACGCCCACGACCAGGTCGTTCTCGCCCGCGTGGCGACGGATCTGGGCGGCGCCGGAGAGGTCCTCGACCTCCTCGACGGCGCGGACGAGCGCTTCCTGGCCACCGGCGTGGTGGGCGAGGAACCAGTCGGCCGGCGCGTTGAACGTGGGCACCAGCTCGGCGGCGTCGAGCGTGGCGAGCCGGCCGGACGTGCCCGCGCCGACGTAGTGGACGCGGCCGCCGCCCGAGATCGCGGCGACGCCCAGGTCGACCGCGCGGGCCAGCTCCGGCAGCGCCTCCGCGACCGCCGCCGGGACCTTGCGGTCCTCGTCGTTGATCATGCGCAGCACGTCGATGGTGGAGACCCGGTCGATGTCCGCGGTGCGGGGGTTGCGCCCCTCGGTCGGGGACTCCACGCGCACCGCCACACCGTTCCGGGGGGAGGTCATTTAGACGTCTCCCGCGGTCGTCGCCTGCCGTCCGGCCGCGCGCCCAGCCGGTGGCCGGACACCGCCTCGTACGTGGCCTCCAGCGCCGTCTTCGCCGTGTCGACGTGGTGCTGGGCGACCCCGATGAACAGGCAGTCGATCACCGTGAGCTGGGCGATGCGGCTCGCCATCGCGCCTGAGCGGAAGGTGGTCTCGCGCGCGGCCGTGGTCAGCACGTGGTCGGAGACCTCGGTGATCGGCGAGCGCGGGAAGTTCGTCAGGGCGACCGTGGTGGCGCCGGTCTCGCGCGCGACGCGCAGGGCCTCGACGGTCTCCGAGGTCGAGCCGGTGTGCGAGATGCCCACGGCGACGTCCGCCTCCGTCAGCACGGCGGCCGACGTGAGCGCGATGTGCGTGTCGTTCCACGCGAAGCAGGTCAGCCCTATGCGGTGCAGCTTCTGCTGGAGGTCGAACGCGACGAACGCGCTCGCGCCGAAGCCGTAGACGTCGACGCGGCGCGCGCCCGCGACGGCCTGGACGACCTTGTCGAGCGCCTCGACGTCGAGCTGCTCGGCGGTCTCCTCGACGGCGCGGGCGTCCGCGAACGCGACCTTGCCGACGACCTGCCTGAGGTCGTCGCCGGGGCCGATGTCACCGCCCATGTTGTGGTTGGCCCTGGCCTGGCTGCGCGCCGTGTCCGCGGCGAGGGCGATGCGCAGCTCCGGGTACCCGCCGACGCCGATGGCCTTGCAGAACCGCGTCACCGTCGTCTCGCTGGTGCCCGCCTGCTCGGCGACCTCGGTGATGCTGCGGTGCGCCACCGTCGCCGGGTTCTCCAGCACCACCTTCGCGACGCGCTGCTCGGCACGCGCGAGACCCGGCAGCAACGACCGGATCTTCACCAGCGGACTGGACTCGGCACTGCTCTCAGAGGACACGTGGGAAACTTACTAACCGCCACTGCGACGGTCAACGGAGTGTGTCCGAAAGTCACTCTGTCGGCGCGGCCCGTCACCGCACGTCGGGGACCTTGCGGGTGGAGACGGCGATCCGGTTCCACGCGTTGATGGTGAAGATCAACGCGATGAGCTGCGCGAGCTCCTCCTCGCCGAAGTGCTCCGCGGCCCGCTCGTAGACCTCGTCGCTCACGTACTCGTGGCTGCTCAGGACGGTGATCGCCTCGGTCAGCCGCAGCGCGGCCCGCTCCTTCTCGGTGTAGAGGTCGCCGGCTTCCTCCCACGCGTTGAGCAGGTAGATGCGGGCCTCGGTCTCGCCTCCCTTCCGCGCGTCGACCGTGTGCATGTTGAGGCAGTAGGCGCAGTGGTTGAGCTGGGACGCTCGGATGCGGACGAGTTCGGCGAGCTGCTCGTCGAGGCCCTCGCGGGCGGCGGCGTCGAGCGCGATCATGGCGCGGTAGACCTTCGGGGCCTTCTTGGCGATGTCGATGCGGTTCGTCATGCACTGAAACCTATGCCGCTGATTGGCACTGTCCGTGGTGCAATCCGGTCGTGGAATCGTGGGCCAATCTTGACTTCCACCTCGACCTGTCCGGTCCGGGTGGGCTACGGCAGCGGCTGACGGCGTCGCTGCGGGACGCGGTCCGGTCGGCGCGGCTGCCTCCCGGCACCCGGCTGCCGGCCTCGCGGTCGCTCGCCGCCGATCTCGGGATCGCGCGCAACACCGTCGCGGAGGCGTACGCGGAGCTCGTGGCCGAGGGGTGGCTGGCGGCCCGTCAGGGTTCGGGAACCGTTGTCGCGCAACGGGTCGAGCCACCTCCGCCGGTCACTCGCCGGATCTCCCCGCCGGAGGTGCGGTTCGACCTGACCGTGTCGACGCCGGACGTGACGGAGTTCCCGCGCACCGAGTGGGTCCGTTCGACGCGGCGGGCGGTGATGGCGGCGCCGTCGGAGGCGTTCGGGCCTGGCGACCCGCAGGGGCGCATCGAGCTGCGGACGGCGTTGGCGGAGTACCTGGCGCGGGCCCGTGGCGTGCGGGCGGATCCCGAACGGATCGTCGTGTGCTCCGGGTTCGGCGGTGCCGTGCAGATGTTCGACAAGCTGCTCCGAGGGCCCGTCGTGGTCGAGGAGTACGGGCTGGAGTTCCACCGGTCGTTGTGGAAATCGACGGTTCCGCTGCCCGTGGACGATCACGGCGCGAACACCGAGCAGTTGCCCGATGAGCTGCGCGCCTGTGTTCTGACGCCGGCGCACCAGTTCCCGTTGGGAGGCCCTCTGCACCCGAGGCGGCGCGCTTCGGCCGTGGAGTGGGCACGGCGCGTTGGTGGCGTTGTGCTGGAGGACGACTACGACGGCGAGTTCCGCTACGACCGGCAGCCCGTCGGTGCGGTGCAGGGACTGGACCCGGAGCACGTCGTGTACCTGGGGACGTCGAGCAAGGCGCTGTCGCCGGCGTTGCGGATCGCGTGGATGGTGCTGCCGGACCGGTTCGTGGACCCCGTGCTGGCGTTGAAGACCGATCGCGAGCAACACGTCAGCATGCTCGACCAGTTGACGCTGGCCGACTTCCTGTCGTCGGGCTCGTACGACAGCCACGTGCGGCGCATGCGGCTGAAGTACCAACGGCGGCGTGATCGGCTCGTCGAGGCCGTGTCGCCGTATGCGTCCGTGTCCGGGATCGCAGCGGGAATGCACGCCGTGCTGGAGACGCCGCACGAGGACGCGATTGTCGAAACAGCGCGGGAACGGGGGATCGCGGTCAGCGCCCTCTCGTGGTTCCGGCACTCGATGAGTTCCGACGACCGGTCCGGCGTGGTGGTGAGCTTCGGGGCGCCCGCGTTTCCGCGGGCGCTCCCGTTCTTCGCCGAGGTGCTAGCGGCGTGCCACTGACCAGCCTTCGGCCGTGACGGCACCACGTGCGTGCACGTACACGCCACGGCCGTTGTACAGGCCTGCCTTGGTGTAGATGAACCGCGACTTCTTCTGTTCCGTGGCAACCCAACGGCGTTCCGTGGTGGTGATCGTGCGGACGTCCTGCCACTGGGTGCCGTCCCAGTGCTGGATCGTCAGCTTGTCGCCCTTGTCGACGTCGACGAACACCTCGACCGGGCGGTCCGCGGTGAGCGTGCCGCCGGAAGTCGTGGCACGCCACTGCTTTCCGCCCGACTGCACCGCGAGCGCGTTCGCCAGTCCGTCGGCGACCGCCCGTCGGGCCGGGTTGACGCTGCCCCAGTCGCGGCTCGGGTGCACGCGGTTGGTCAGCAGGATCGCGATCGACCGCGAGGCCTTGTCGACCACGAACGACGTGCCGGTGTAGCCGGTGTGCCCCGCGGTTCCCGGTCCGCTCAACGCGCCCATGTACCAGCGCTGGTCGAGCTCGAAGCCCAGGCCGTGGGCGTTGTCGGGGAACTGCTGGTTGAAGTTCGTCAGCATCAGCTCGACCGAGTGCTCGGTGAGGATCCGGCGGCCGTTGTAGGTGCCACCGTTGAGGATCGTCTGGCCGAGGACGGCGAGGTCCTCGGCCGTGCCGAACACACCGGCGTGTCCGGCCACTCCTCCGAGGGACCACGCGTTCTCGTCGTGCACCTCACCGCGGACCATGCCGCGTGGCGGTGCTGTCTGGAACTCCGTTGCCGCCGTGCGGTCCTTGGCCTTCGGGTTGTAGCCGGTGTCCTTCATGCCGAGCGGCTGGGTTATGCCGTCCCGCACGGCCTCGTCGAGGCGCTTGCCGCTGACCCTGAGGACCAGCTCGCCGAGCGTGATCAGGTTCAGGTCGGAGTAGACGTACGTGGTGCCCGGCGTGGACTTCGGCGTCACGTCCATGACGGCCTTGATGCGGGACGGGACGTCCGGGTACTTCTGCCACAACGGGATGAACGGTTCGAGGCCGCTCGTGTGGGTGAGCAGCTGCTTGACGGTGATGTTCTCCTTGCCGTTCACGCCGAACTCGGGCAGGTAGGCGGCGACCTTCTCGTCGATCCCCACCCGGCCCCGCTCGACCTGCTGGATCACCGCGATCGAGGTGAAGAGCTTGGAGATGGAGGCGAAGTCGAAGATCGTGTCCTTGCGCATCGGGACGCGTTCGTCTTCCGGCAGCTGGGTCTGCTGGTCCTCGTACAGAACCGCGTAACCGGTGCGGTCGTGCGTGACGATCTTGCCGTCGTGCACGTACATCGTGACGGCGCCGGCGTAGAGCGGTTTGCCGTTGGCCTGCGGCTGGGTGAAGTCGCGGACCTGGCGCAATGCGGCGTTGATCGGCTCGGGGTCGAGGTTCGCCCAGTACGGGTTGGACTCGCGCAGCGTGGTCCACGCCGGCGCGAAACCGTCCTGGGGCTGGTCGAAGTGGCCGGGGACCGCGACCGTCACGAGTGCGGCGGCCAGGGCGGGGATGAGCATGGCGTCCTCACCGGTAGCGCAGGTAGGGCTGGCGGGTGCGGCGGAACTGCTGGAGCTCCTGCTGCCACGCGCCGACGACCTCGTCCAGAGGGGCGTTGGCGTCGATCATCGTGCGCAGCCTGGCGGAGCCGCTGAGGTTGTCGATCCAGTTGTCGGGCCGCCACGCGAAGACGTCCGGGTACAGGGACTTCGCGGTGATCAGCATGGCCACGGCGGCCCTGATGGCGTCGAACCGGGCCGCGTCGGTGACGTGCAGGGTGACGCCGCCGCAGGTCTGGCCCTGGAACTTGTTGAACGTCGGCGAGAAGTAGGTCTCGCGGAACCGGACGCCCCGAAGGCCCAGGGCGTTCAGCGCCTCGGCCCAGCGCCAGTCGATGCCCGGCGCGCCGACGGTCTCGAACGGGCGGGTGGTGCCGCGGCCCTCGGACAGGACCGTGCCCTCGAACAGGCACGTGCCGGGGTAGGCGAACGCCGTGTCCTGAGTGGGCATGTTCGGGCTCGGCGGGACCCACGGCAGACCCGTGTCGAGCTGGTCGCGGCGCCAGTCGCGGACGTCGACCACGTCGAGGCCGGTCCGTACGCCGAACTCGCCCGCGAAGAGGCGGGCGAGCTCGCCGACGGTCATGCCGTGCTGCTGCACGATCGGCTTGAGGCCGACACCCGTGGCGTACGCGGGGTCGAGCTGCGGGCCGTTCGCGGTGCCACCGATGGGGTTCGGCCGGTCGAGGACGACGAAGCTCAGGCCCTGTGCGGCCTGCATCGCCGTGTAGAGCGACCAGATGTAGGTGTAGAAACGCGCGCCCACGTCCGCGATGTCGAACACGACCGTGTCGATGCCCGCTTTCACGAACATCGCCTGGAGCTTCGTGGCGTTGGCGCCGTACGCGTCGTACACCGGAATGCCGGTGCGCGGGTCCTGATAGCTGCCCTCGGAACCGCCGGCCTGTGCCGTGCCGCGGAAGCCGTGTTCCGGTCCGAACACCGCTGTGGGCTTGGCGCCGTGGGCGACCATCGAGTCGACGATGTGCGTCTGGTCCGTGAGGACACCCGTCGGGTTCGTCAGCACGCCGACCTTGCGGCCCTTGAGCTTGCGCCAGCCGTCGTCCGCGAGTTGCTGCGCGGCGGTGGTGAGCCTTCCGGTCGCGCGGGCGGTACCCGTGCTGACGAGGGGGACGGAGAGGGCGGTCGCGGTGAGGAAGCTGCGCCGCCTCACCACGTCACCCCGTGGCCGAACGGGTAGGGCGTCGGGCCGGGGACGTCGACCGGGAGCTTGCCCTGCGGCTTGACCTCGCCGAGCAGGACCCTGGCCAGCGCCTCCATCGACACCGTGGTCGTCGAGTAGGTCGCCAGCCACGTCTTCGCGCCGCTGTAGGCCACGTCGTACGGGTTGCCCGTCGCGACCGCGATGACCGGCTTGCCGGTGGCGACCAGCTGGTTGACCAGGTCGACCTGGGCAGGCCGGGTGCTCGCGCCGTTGGTCAGCACGACGATCTTGTCGGCGTTCGCCGCCGCGGCCACCGCCTGCTGGACCTGGGCGGCCGTGGGGCTGGTCGCGGTGACGACCTTGGTGCCCTTGAGCCTGGTCGCGAGGGTCGTCGTGGCGGCGTCGGCGGTGCCGACGACCAGGGGAGCGGTGGCGTTGAGCGGGATCGCCTGCTGGTCGTTGCGGACGGCCGTGATGGTGCGGTCGGCGATGGCCTGGGCCTTCTCGGCGTTCGAGCCGACGACCTGGTCGACCTTGTTCTCGTCGACCTGGGCGGTGAGCATGACGCCGCGCAGGAGCTTCATCTTCAGGATGCGCAGGACGCTCTGGTCGATGCGCTGCTCGGAGATCTGACCGCCGCGCACGGCCTTGACGACGCTGTCGATCGCGAGACCGAGGTTCGGCGGCATGAGCAGCTGGTCGACGCCCGCCTTGACGGCCAGCACGGGGATCTCGGCGTCGGTGTGGAGCTTGCGGACGCCCTCCATCTCCAGCGAGTCGGTGACGACCACGCCGTCGTACTTCAGCTCCTCGCGCAGCAGCCCGGTGATGATCTTCGGGCTGAGCGTGGCCGGGTCGCCCGACGGGTCGATCTGCGGCACCTGGATATGCGCGGTCATGATCGAGTCGATCTTGGCGGCGACGGCGGCCTTGAACGGCGGCGCGTCGATCTGGCGCCACTGGTCGAGGCTGCGGTTGGAGACGGGCAGAGCGGTGTGGCTGTCCTCGGACGTGTCGCCGTGGCCGGGGAAGTGCTTGGCGGTCGAGGTGACCGATTCCTGGTCGAACCAGCGGTGGCCCTCGTAGCCCTGCACCTGGGCCTTCACCATGTCGGCCGCCAGCTTCGGATCGCTGGAGAAGCTGCGCACGCCGATGATCGGGTTGGCCGGGTTGGAGTTCACGTCCGCGTCCGGCGCGAAGTTCTGGTTGATGCCCATCGCCCGGAGCTCCTGGCCGGTGATCCGGGCGGCCTCCTCGGCGTCCTTCGTGCTGCGGCCGGCGCCGAGGGCCATGTTGCCCGGCAGCTGCGTGGCCGGCGGCCCGATGCGCGTGACCAGGCCCATCTCCTGGTCGGTGGAGATGAGCAGCGGGATCTTGCTGGCCTTCTGCAGGCCGTTGGAGAGCTGCGCGACCTGCCTCGGGGTGTCGATGTTGTCGCGGCTCGAGTTGTTGAAGTAGATGACCCCGCCCGGCTGGTACTTGCGCACCATCTCCGCGGCGGTGGCCACGCCGAAGTCTGTCTGGTTCTTGGGGTGCGGGACGTCGGCGGCCTGGCCGTTGACGTAGGTGACGAACAGCTGGCCGACCTTCTGTTCCAGCGACATCCCGCGGAGCGTGGTCACCGAGGCGTCCGCTCTCGCCACCGGCGTGAGGGCGACCATGGCTGTGACCAGCGTCAACGCGGCGAACTTCCGCACTTGTCCGTGCCTCCCGGTGATGTTCCCACCTGTACCTCGCGTATTTCGCAAGTTACTCACGGCTGCGTGGTGGGTCAACGGGAGCACATTGTGCCGTTCGGATGCACTTTCCCCGGAACGAGCAAACGGGGCACCCTCGAAAGGGTGCCCCGTCGACAGCGCGGGCCAGCGAGCTACCAAGCGTGCAACTCGTGTCGTACAACCCTGGCCTCGGCGTCCGGCGTCCCGGTACGCAGGCCCTAGACGACAAGCCTCCCGCGGCGTGCCGCGCGTGGGTACTCGTAGTCCGCGCACGGAGCTCTGCCGGGGTGGAGTCTGGCTTCTCTTCGCCAGGTCCCTGGCCGACCCGAGGTCCGCACCACCTATTTAAGTGCGTGGGCCCGGTCACAGCAAGGGCTCGGAAGGGTGCACCGGTCAAGCCACGTTCAGTGAGGAAAGCACTGCGGTTTCAGCATTTGTGAGCCCGCGTTCGCGTTCCGGTACCGCTGACAGGGCGGTGGCGTGCACTCACCGGGGCACCACGTGCGCGGGCCGTTGCCGCTACCCGCCGGTACCGGGTCTCCATCGGGTTCTTGCGTTGTACGGCCTTGACTAATCGCGCCCGCGCTTGCGCCGCAGGCCGTACCAGGCGGCGCCGGCCGCGGCGACCGCGCCGATGCTGATCGCCGTGACCGCCACCGCCCGGCCCGACGGGGTGGGGATGCGGGCGCGCAGGCTCACCGGGTCCACGAACTGCAGCACCGGCCAGTCCTTCTCGGTGGCGGTGCGGCGCAGGCCCCGGTCCGGGTTCACGGCGGTCGGGTGGCCCACGACCTCCAGCATCGGCAGGTCAGTGACGCTGTCGGAGTAGGCGTAGCTCTTCGACAGGTCGTAGCCGTGCTCGGCGGCCAGCTGCTTGATGGCGACGGCCTTGTTGTCGGCGGCGCAGTAGAAGTCGACCTCGCCGCTGTAGCGGCCCTCGTGCACGACCATCCTCGTGCCGACGCTGAAGTCCGCGCCGATCATCTGGGCGATGGGCGCGACGAGCTCCTCGCCGGACGCGCTCACGATGACGACGTCGTGGCCCTCCGCCTTGTGGTCGGCGATCAACTGCGTCGCCTCCTTGTACACAAGGGGGTCCACGATGTCGTGCAGCGTCTCGCTGACGATGCTGCGGATCTGTTCGACGTCCCAGCCCGCGGCCAACGCGGTGATGTGCGCGCGCATGCGGTCCATCTGGTCCGCGTCCGCCCCGGCGAGCATGAACACGAACTGCGCATAAGCGCTCTTCAGCACCGCGCGGCGGTTGATCAGCCCCTCCTGGAAGAAGGGACGGCTGAACGCCAGCGTGCTCGACTTCGCGATCACGGTCTTGTCGAGGTCGAAGAAGGCGGCGATCCGACTCATGGACGTCAGCTTAGGTGTACTGGTCAGTAGGCCGTTCGGGCGGCATTTCGGCCGTGTACGAAACCGTTGTGCTGCACGGTTACCGAAACTTGGCCCGCAGCTGTTGCCGAAGTTGCGCGCGGCACTGGCGCATGGGGATACAGTAGGAGAGTCCGGTTCGACGGACGGGTTCAGTCCGACCCCCCGGGACTGAACCATTGACGACCCCCGTCCCTCCCCCCTGGCGGGGGTCGTCCCATATCCGGACCCCGTTTCCGCGTGAGCGCGACTGGACCTCTGACGTCCTCGCGGCCTCGTCGATCTTCAAGCGGCCCAACCCTTCAGCGTCGCACACGCCACCGACAGCCTCGCGTCTCCAAGGCGTCCAAGATCGCGACTTGTCCACACCCCCGGGTTTGTCCACATCTGGATCTTGACCCGTTGTGTCGTTCCTCACGACGAACGACGGTGGACCCATGCCCAACCCCATCGCCCTGCTCACGGACACCGACCTCCTGGACGAGGTCCTCCGGGTGGCCGCCGCGGCCGACTGCCCGCTCCACTGCGCCCCGGACGTCACCGCCCTGCGCGCCCAATGGCACACGGCACCCCTGGTCCTCCTCGACCCGGCCGCCGTCTCCGCCTGCCTCGACGCGGGCTTCCCCCGCCGCACCGGTGTCCTGGTCGTCCACGGAGGCGACCCGCCCTGGGCTCCGGCGGTGGCACTGGGCGCCGACGGCGTCCTGGAGCTCCCGGTGGAAGGCCGCACCCTGGTGGGCGCCCTGAGCGACCTCGGCGAAGGCCCGCCGTCCGACCTGGGCCGAGTGGTGTCCTTCATCGGCGGCCGGGGCGGCGCGGGAGCCTCGATCCTCGCCATAGCCTGCGGCCGGGAGGCGGTCGCGGCCGGCGGCGAAGCCATGCTCGTCGACTGCGACCCCCTGGGCGGCGGCATAGACCTGGCCCTGGGCACCGAGTCCGACGAGGGCGCCCGCTGGCCGGGCGTGCACTGCAGCGGCGGCAAGGTACCCATGTCGGCCCTGAAAGCAGCCCTCCCCACCTCCACCAGCCTGAGCGTCCTGGCCTGCGACCGAGCAGGCCCAGACCCCGAACCGGCAGCGGTCGCGGCGGTCCTCGACGCCGGCCGCAGAGCGGGCAACACCGTGGTCTGCGACCTGCCCCGCCACCCGACGGCAGCAGCCGCAGCGGCCCTCGACCGCACCGACCTCACGGTCCTGGTGGTCCCCGCCGAGGTGAGGGCCACCGCGGCGGCCAGCCGAGTGGCCTCCCGCCTCCTGACCCAGGGCAGAACCGTCCGCCTGGTCGTCAGAGGCCCCTCACCGGGCAACCTCCAGGCCGCCGAGATGGCCGACGTGATCGGCATCCCCCTGCTGACCAGGATGCGCCCGGAACCGGGCCTGGCCGAGGTGCTGGAACGAGGCCGCTTCCCGCGCAACGCCAAGGGCCCGCTGGCCACAGCGGCCCGCCAGGTCCTGAAGGAGCTGCGCCCGTGACCCGCCCCACCGACCCGCGCCGTGCACCGAGCCCGTGCACCGGCTCGACCGCGGCACAGCCCCAACCGGCGGCGCAGCCTCAAACCGTGCCGCAGTCCTGCTGTGTGGGCACACCTCGATCTGAAGTACCGCCCCAACCCGCACCGCCGCCCTGCCCCGGGGATGCGTCCCAACCCGTTGCACAGCCGGAATCCACGCTGCCGCCCCACTCCGCCGCCGCGCCTCATCCGACAGCGCAACACCGGCCCGTGTTGCCGCCTCACCCCACCGCCGCGGCCGATCCAACAGCGCAACGGCAGCCCGCGCTGCCGACCCGCCCCGCCGCTGTACTCGAGCCGGCAACGCAGCCCCAGCCCGCGTTGCCACCTCACTCCACCGTGGCGCGCTCGGCCGCCGCCGAACCCCACTCCGCGCGGCGCCACCCTGCCGTCGCCCAATCCCGGCCCGCGCCTCAACCCCCGGCGCGGCCCCGTCCCCGGCCGGCGGCTCGACGCCCGCTCCAGGTGTGGCCCACCGAAGTCGAGATCCCCGCGCCGCGAAAGGACCCGTGCCCGTGACCAGCACTCCCGGCCAAGACCCGCAGCGGCCCAAGGAACCCCCGCCCGTCACCCGCCTTCGCGTCTGGTGCCGGATGGTCCGCAACCTCTTCGTCTACGGCCGTCCCATCCCACCCCGCTACATCTTCCGGGAGCCGCCGAAATGAACCGCTTCCTCATCTGGTGCAACGAAACCTGGCGCCGAATGACCGGCCGCGAGATCACCTACGGCCGTCACGCCCGCCGCCCCGAGGTGGCGACATGACCGCGGCCGCTCACCACCCGAGGTGCGCCCCATGACCTCCACCCTCATCGACCGCGTTCGCCACCGCCTCGCCGGCACCGACACGGAGATGACCGCGGCCGTCGTGGCGCACGCGGTCCGCTCCGAAGCCGGTGGCGTCCTGGCCGACGGAGACGTCTTGGAGGCCCTCCAAGTCCTCCGCCAGGAGTTCAGCGGTACCGGCCCGCTCGACCCGCTCCTCGCCGATCCCGGCACCACGGACGTCCTGGTCACCGCGCCGGACCAGGTCTGGGTCGACGGAACCACGGGCCTGCGCCGCACCGCCATCACGTTCCCCGACGAAGACGCCGTCCGGAGGCTCGCCCAACGCCTGGCGGTCGCAGCGGGCCGGCGCCTGGACGACGCCTCGCCGTGCGTCGACGGCTGGCTGCACGGCAGCGGAGTCCGGCTGCACGCCGTGTTGCCGCCGATCGCGGACAGCACCTGCCTGTCGCTGCGAATCCTCAGACCGGCCACCCACGACCTCGACGAACTCCAGCGCCTCGGCACGTTCGACGCGGAGATCGCCGAGGCGCTGCGCGCGATCGTCCGCGAGCGCAAGGCGTTCCTGATCATCGGCGGCACCGGGTCGGGCAAGACGTCGCTGTTGTCGGCGCTGCTGGGGTGCGTGCCACCCGACGAACGCATCGTGTGCGTGGAAGACGCCGGTGAGCTGCAACCCGACCACCCGCAGTTCGTGCGGCTCGTCGCCAGGCCGGCGAACGTCGAGGGCGCGGGGGAGATCACCGTCAGGGAACTGGTGCGGGAGGCGCTTCGGATGCGGCCCGACCGGATCGTCGTCGGTGAGGTCAGAGGTGCGGAGGTGAGGGAGCTGCTCGCGTCGCTGAACACCGGGCACGAAGGCGGCGCCGGAACCCTGCACGCCAACTCGCTCAACGAAGTTCCAGCGCGGCTCGAAGCGTTGGGAGCGCTGGGTGGTCTCAGTCCACAAGCGCTGCACAGCCAGGTCGCGGCGGCGGTCCAACTCGTCCTGCACATGCGCCGGGACGAGAACACCAGGTACCTCAACGAAATCGGCGCCATCAAACGCACTGATCGAGGACTCCTTGTCCGTCCTATATGGACGAAACGGCACGGCTGGCAGGAGCCGCTGTGCTGAGCCTTCTGCTCGTGGCGGCAGCGCTGCTGGTCTGGCCGCATCTCAAGCACATCCGTCGCCTCAGACCTGAAGACAGGAGGATACTCGTTGTCCCGCAAGCGGTGTGGTTCGTGGCAGCGGCGGCGATCGTCTACCTCGCGGCAGGCGTCGGCGGGCTGATTGCCGCAGCCGTCCTGACGGCGGTCATCCACCGGAGCGTCAAGCAGAACAGGCACGCCAAAGCCGTCAAGGCGGCGAGTGAGGCGCTCAGCAGCGGCCTGGGCGGCGTGGTCGACGAACTCAGAGCGGGCGCCCACCCCGCGGCTGCGGCCGAAGGAGCGGCACAAGACACGCCGAAGCCCGCCAACGAGGTGCTGAAAGCCGCGGCGGCGGCAGCGAAACTCGGTGGCGACGTCGAACGCACGTTGCGTGACCTGCGCCAACCGTTGCTGGAGACAGCGACGGACCAGCTCGCCAAGGCGTGGCACGTGTCGGCGAAGCACGGTGTGGCGTTGGCGGACGTATTGGACGCCACGAGGCGAGACCTCGACGAGCAAGCGGCGTTTGCGCGGCAGGTCAACGCGCGCATGGCAGGGCCGCGAGCCAGTGCGGCCGTGCTGGCCGGGTTACCCGTGTTGGGGATTCTGCTCGGCGAGCTCAGCGGGGCGAGACCGGTCCACGTCCTCACCCAAACGGCAGCGGGGCAGTTCCTGCTGGTCCTGGGTGCGGTGTTCCTCGCAGCCGGGCTGGGGTGGACGCGGAAGATCACCGAGGTGCGGCCATGACGTTCCTGCTGCTCGCCCTGGCGGTGCTCGCCGCGCCGGTGCCGCGGGGGGTCGACCGGCTCAGGCCCCAGGCCCACGATCCGCCGACGCCGAGTGCGAGGACCGGTGGTCCGTTCGAACTGGCCGCGGCCTGGGACCTGTTGGCCGCCTGCCTCAAGGCGGGGTTGCCGGTGCCGACGGCCATCCAGGCGGTCGGCATCAGGGAACTGAGCCAGGTCGCCGAACTGCTGAGACTCGGGGCCGATCCCGTCACCGCGTGGGCGTCCGCGCTGGAAGAGCCCACCACCGCGCCGTTGGCCAGGGCCGCGCGGCGGACGGCCCGGTCCGGTGCCGCGCTGGCCAGGCAGGCCGCCGAGCTGGCCCGGCGGACCAGGACCGAGGCGATGAACGA